>NZ_JBKABN010000029.1:0-70458 GCF_046269175.1 Serratia sp. J2 | reverse complement strand
TAACTTCTGGCTGCAATCAGGATCAGAACACCACATTCCTTATCCTGTAGCGGCCACCCTGCGTGGACACCGATACCCATGAGGTTAAGCCTCTTTATCAAAGCGGGTTCGTCTACCTGCACTGGCTTTTCCATTCAACTTAATACGGAATGACGACCTTAATAACGCTCACTTTAAAATAATCACTTAACACTCTGTTTTAATGGATTTTATCAATAATCAGCGCCTTACATCGACGCTTCATAAAATCCTACTTTCTGAGAACGCTAATGCCATCTACTAGCCGTAACGCAAACTGACTTCCTCTCGCGGGGTAAAACCCTCGTGATTATCCGCTAGAAACGCCACTTCATTATCCGCTCGCAGGCGCGGCAATCTCTCTCTATAGCAACTGCTCCGGTAGAACGCCGGTAGTCCTCTGTTGGCTTCGTCAATCATTTCCAGACATTTATCGAACGGCGAGGGGTGCACAGGGTTACTACTGAACCCTGTGACTGTCTACAGCGAAGTTGTTATTGATAAGTAAGCGTGAATGTCGCCGTCGCATTTGCCTTTCCAGGGGTTATATCATTAGAGGTTTGATAATAACGGGCCTGAAATGCGAGCGAGTTACTTCCTGATGTGGACAAACCGATTTCGACTTTGCTGCCGAGTGCTAATGGTTTGCTATCGTGCAAGATCTGGACAGCTGCACCAGTGGCGCTATTACCCGACGCGGTTAAATTCAATAATCCCTCTGCTGCATTTGGAGTATCACCGTCTATTTGGACAGTGACCCGTGTTTCAGCTGCGCATGTGAGAGGAATGGTAAAAACTTTAGTTCTAGCATCTCCGGGCCAAGAACCAACGCCCTTAAATGCATTTCTATCTACGTCTCCCATTACAACACTGATCGTGCTGCTGTCGACGCTACAGGTCAGTGTTTTTATATTGAATGAATTTATAGATACAGTAGGTTCTGGTTGCGTCCAGCTGGTTCTATTATTAAAAATAATAAATGAACCTACTTGTCGAGAACGTACAGAACCAGAGCCTGTGACCTGCGCTGTTTTATAAAGCTGTACCCCGATCTGACCTGTTATCGCCTGGGTTGATAACAAGCCATTGGCATTACAAAAAAGCCTGTTATTTGCATTCGTGTCGCCCATATTGGTTCCATCAACCCAAGCTAAGGTACCACAAGTGTTACCTGACTGCCCCTGAATTGCGTAGCCGACCCCTTCAACACCGGTAGCGTAGATTCTTTTACCATCGATTTTCGTTACGTACGTTCCAGCAGCTTTGATCCCAAAACTCTGACTAGTGATGAGCGGGGCAGTATTTGTACACTTATATGTCTCAATAAAATCTGTAGTAATTAAGTTACCAATCGGTGAACCGACGGGTAAATCTTTTCGTATCGAAATATCGGGCAAGGTGAGTGTAGTCGCCGTTGTTTGGGCCGAACATGTGAAGGCTTGGGCACAGAATGGCATGAAAAACCATACTGACACGAAGAATAAACACACCTTGAATTTTATTTTTTTCACTTATACTTTACCTGAGTTATAATGAGCGACATATGGTTATTAACTAGATACAAATTGTTACCATGGGTAGATCTTGGCGTTTTCATGCCGACAGTGCGTTGAAACAACATTTTCTATCATGTGATAAAGATAAATCGCTATCTTTGAATCAAGATCTATTATAATACTTTCCTTCACAATCGAGAATGAACTATTTTTTATTAGCGATAGAAAAAAGTAATAATATCTTGAATTAAAAAATAGTAATAATTGTAAATTACCAATCACTTTATCCTTCGCATTGATAATCAAGATTTTTCTTGATAAAAAATAAATTTTGTTATCACTGATAATTAAAAGTTTATTTACACGAATAGCATGTGGGGACTATAGTTCACCACATCAAGAAATACACAAGCATAAGTATGCGAGTTACCTTGATGTCCTCTTTAATGTATCAGCTTCGATAAATTTCTTATCGTGTTTATTGAGAGCAGCCTTTATATAAAGGCCGTTCTACACTTGTTCGCTAAAGAGTCAAACCATACTGACACCTCTTAATATAGAGAACAGTATTATTAACTAATAAAGTAAGTAAGGAATAACTTAATGAAAAAGAATATTATTGCAATGACCGTATTGGCTTCTTCTGTAGTTGGTACAACAGCATACGCTGCAGATGGGCAAATAAATTTCACCGGTGAAATCACTGATGCCGCTTGTGAAGTGACTAACTCTGTAGGTTCACCCTTGGAGGTAACGCTGGGTAAAATCTCAAAAACGGCATTCTCTTCGGTTGGCTCCAAGGTATCTACTACACAGTTTTCTCTGGAGTTGAAAAATTGCCCGGACACAGTAACCAGTGTGAAAATTAAATTTGATGGCGCGACTGTTAATGGCGACAACAGCGTATTAGCTCTGTCTCCTGATGTAGATGTTGCAGAAGGCGTTGGCATCCAGTTGTCTGACGCCAGCAACAATGTGTTGCCGTTGTTTAGCGCTTCCCAGGCTTATCCCTTGACAAAAGGTGCGGTGAATAACCTTGGTTTCACCGCGAGCTACATTGCTATCGCTGATGTTGCTGAGATTAAACCAGGTAAAGCTAACGCAACGGCTAACTTCACCATTAATTACAACTAAGGTCTGAGCAGCCCATTATTTGGGCTATAGCGTAAATATTGTGAACCCTGGCCGACACAAAAATGGGTTGGCCTATTTTTTTATAGATATTGGAGTCTCTTATGAAATTTTCCCCTATTACTCTACTGACGACATTGCTGGTGATCAGCAGTACTGCGCAGGCAGGTGTGGTTATCGGCGGTACACGTCTGATTTATGACGGTAGCAAGAAGGAATCTTCACTGGCCGTCAGCAACCCAGACAAAGTGCCCTACCTAATCCAGAGCTGGGTTGAGAACGACGTGGACGGCGCTAAAAAAGCCCCTTTCATGATCACTCCACCACTGTTCCGTTTAAATGCAGGGCAGGAAAACTTGATGCGTGTTGTCCGTGTGGGCGGCAATCTACCAGAAGATAAGGAATCACTGTTCTGGCTCAACATTAAATCCATCCCATCAACGGTAAAGGATGAGAGCAAGAATACTCTACAAATTGCGGTGAAAACACGTATCAAGCTGATTTACAGGCCTAAGAACCTGAAAGGCACCCCAGAAGAAGTGACTGACAAACTGATTTGGCAGCGTAATGGCAACACTCTGCAAGTCACCAACCCTACCTCTTTTTACATGAACTTCCAGCAAGTGAAAGTGACCGGTAAAGAAGTGAAAGAGGCAACTTATGTCGCACCAGGTGATACGGCGAGATTTACATTGCCAGCAGGAGCTACCGGCAACAGCGTAAGCTGGATGATTATCAGTGATTACGGTGCCGTGGGCAAAGAACATGTGAGCAAAATGTAACTATCTTAAGTAAAAATAAATTATCCAAGAAATTCAGCACGCACTCAAAAATGCTAATACAACGGTCGAACAGTTTCCTTGCAAACAATGGATTAAAACGGATGAATAATAAAAATTATATACACCGCTTACTACGTGTCAGCAAGTGGGGGTATTTAATTACCGCTCAATTAACTTTATTGGCTAGCGTATCTTTCGATGCACAGGCTCAGGACTATTTTAATCCAGCGTTGCTTGAGATTGATAATTCACATCAAGGCAGCGCAGATCTGAGCGTATTTGAAGATAGTAATATGCAGATCCCGGGCACTTATCGAGTTGATATTTATCTCAACAAAGAACGCCAGAGCACAAGTGATGTTGAGTTCAAAGCGTCGAAAGATAAAGAAGGTAAAGAAAGCCTGCAACCTTGCCTGAGCGTTGAACAATTACAAGCTATGGGGGTAAGAACAGAACTGTTTACCAACATCAGTGATGTGGAAAACCAGTGTGCTAATTTAGGTGCAATTCCGCAGGCCAGTGCTGAATTTCGCTTCAGCGCTCAGCAGTTGCTGCTGAGTGTTCCACAGGCAGCCATGTCGCAGAAGGCTCGTGGCTATGTACCTGAAGAACAGTGGGATAATGGCATTTCAGCCTTTTTGTTAAACTACAGTCTGAAAGGTGCCACTGCCAGTACGAACAACGCTAACAGCAGCAGTCAGTTTGCCAACCTGCGGCCCGGTATAAATATCGGGCCCTGGAGGTTACGCAACTATACCACTTGGCAACGTGATAATAGCGGGCAGGATAAATGGAATACTGTCTACTCATACGCACAACGCGACGTCATCGCGCTGAAGAGTCGACTGATTCTGGGGGACAGTACTTCGCCAAGCGACGTGTTTGACAGCGTACCGTTCCGTGGTGCACAGATGGCGTCGGACGATGACATGATACCCGACAGCCTGAAAGGCTATGCCCCGGTAGTACGTGGCGTGGCGCGAACCAATGCTCAGGTTGTCATTCGCCAGAACGGCTATGTGATTTACCAGAGTTTTGTAGCTCCAGGTGCATTTGAAATCAATGATATGTACCCGACCGGCAGCAGCGGTGACCTGTTTGTGACAATCAAAGAAGCCGACGGCAGTGAGCAACAACTTGTCATACCATTTGCTTCACTTCCCGTACTGCAGCGTGAAGGATATTTCAAATATACCTTAACCGGTGGGCAATATCGTTCCTATGACAGCAAAGTGGCTCAGACGCCTTTCAGCCAACTGACGGGTATATACGGTCTGCCTCACGGCTTAACCGCCTATGGCGGTGTGCAATTTGCGAATAATTACCAGTCAGTGGCAATCGGTTTGGGTAAAAACCTTGGCCGTTTCGGCGCACTTTCCACTGATATCACCCATACCAGGTCTACGCAGCAGGATCAGCCAGATGAGAGTGGCCAATCATTACGTATCCGCTATAGCAAGAATATTGTTCAGACAGGAACCAACCTTGCGATTGCCGGATATCGATACTCAACCGACGGCTACTACAGCCTGCAAGAGGTTATGGATACCTATCGAAATGAAGGTGTGCAGTCGCAGATGGAACGCAGGCGCAACCGTTCCGAAGTGACACTCAGTCAAAACCTGTGGGAAGGCGCTGGTGCTTTATCTTTGAGCTGGGTGAGCGAGGACTATTGGAACAACAACCGAACCATGCGTTCTATCGGTACCGGTTACAATAACAGTTGGAATGGCATCAATTATGGATTTTCTTACAACTACAACGAAGATTCAGTAGCTAGCGGCAACAATAGGGGAAACAGCGGGCGCACCTACGAACGTGATCAGGTATTTTCCTTCAATGTAAGCGTGCCACTCAATCGTTGGATGGGAAATAGCTATGCCACCTATAGCATGAGCACTAGTCAGAAAAACGCCACAACAAACACTGTGGGCCTGAGTGGTACCGCGTTGACGAACAACAATCTGAACTGGAGTATGCAGCAAGGGCACGTCAACCAGGGCGGGGGCAGCACGACTAACCTGAATGCAGATTATCGCGGAACCTACGGCCAAATCAACGCTGGTTACGCCTATGAACCAAATAGCCAAAGGCTGAGCTATGGCCTGCAGGGTGGTATTGTAGCGCATGAGGATGGAGTGACTTTTGGCCAGCAACTGGGAGAAACAACTGTACTGGTAAAGGCGCAGGGTGCTGCCGGTGTGAGTGTAGGCAACCAAGCGGGGGTTAAAACCGACGGGCGTGGCTACGCCATCGTCCCTTATGGCACTCCTTACCGTAAAAATCAGGTGCAGTTAAATACCGAAACGCTACCGTATGAGGTTGATATAGTGCAAAACACCCAAAGTGTTGTTCCTACTCGGGGAGCTTTAGTCCGCGCCACCTTCGAGGCTAACGTCGGACAACGTGCGATGATGACAGTGTTACGGAAAGATGGAACCCCTGTACCGTTCGGCGCAACAGTGACTAATCAGGCACAGAAAACCGAACAGGGTTTTATCGTTGGAGACAACGGTCAAGTGTATCTGACTGGTCTTGCTGAACGCGGTGTTGTTAATGTTCAGTGGGGCAATGGCACAGAGCAGAAATGCCAAGTCAGTTACTCGTTGACCAAAAAAGCACAAAATACGATGAATGTTCCTGAGCTAAGCGGACAGTGCAAATGATTATACCGATAGATTATCGAAATCACTGCCGGTGTGGCATTGGCTGCCGCCTGCTAATTGGTTCTCGAGTTTAGGGGAAAAAAGTGGCGGTTGTGTTGTGCTGGAAAAATACCTGCAGGCTATTGTCCCCCAACCCTTATGTCTTGATCTTCTCCGCTAAGGCGGAGAAGATCAAGACATAAGGGTTGGGGTGAGGGGCAACTACAGCACAAACTTCTCGATCGCCAGTGCGACGCCGTCTTCGGTATTGGTGCCGGTCACGTGCTGGGCAATTTCCTTTAATTCTGGAATAGCATTGCCCATCGCTACGCCCATCCCGGCATACTCGATCATCGCAATATCATTAGCCTGATCGCCTAACGCCATCACGTTTTCCTGCTTGATACCCAAATGTTCGGCCAGCATTCTGACGCCCGCGCCCTTATCCACATTCTTATGCAGGATCTCCAGGAAGTAAGGGGCGCTTTTCATGATGGTGTAGCGATCCCAGGCCTCTGAAGGCAAGCGGGCTATCGCGCTATCCAGCAATTCTGGCTCATCAATCATCATTACCTTCGGGAAACGCATAGTGCGCTCCATCTCTTCCACGCTGCGGTATTTCAGCGGGATACCGGTCATTTGGGATTCATGGACGGTATATTTGCCAATGTCTTTATTCGGCGTGTAGAGGGTATCAAAATCAAACGCCTGGTAATGAACGCCGAACTCCCGTGCCAACTGCTCAAAATAGAGATAATCGTCAAAGCCAAGGGTTTCTTGCAGCACACAAGCCCCGTCTGTCGCCTTCAGCACCAAGGCACCGTTATAGGTGATGCAGAAATCGCCCTCACCCTGAATATCCAACTGACGCAGATAGTCCTGCACGCCGACATAAGGCCGCCCGGTAGCCAGCACCACATGCACGCCTTTAGCGCGCGCGGCGGTCAGCGCCTGCTTTACCGCTGGCGTAATCTGGTGCTGCGGATTGAGCAGCGTGCCGTCCATATCAATTGCAATCAGTTCAATAGCCATTCGAGTGTCTCCCAGTGGTTTTTTCTCATGCTAACGCGTTTCAGCTTGCCTTGTTAGTGCTAAAAACGGCATAAAAAAATCCGCGCGGGCGAACCGGCGCGGATTTTTAATAGCCAAATAAGGCGTTAGATATCGATATTCGCCGCTTTCAGGGCGTTTTCTTCGATAAAGGCACGACGTGGTTCAACCGCATCGCCCATCAGGGTGGTGAACAGCTGATCGGCTGCAATAGCGTCTTTCACCGCTACGCGCAGCATACGCCGCTGATCGGGATCCATGGTAGTTTCCCACAGCTGATCCGGGTTCATTTCGCCCAGCCCTTTATAGCGCTGGATCGACAGGCCACGGCGCGACTCTTTCACCAGCCATTCTAATGCCTGTTCGAAGCTGTCTACCGGCTGGCGACGTTCGCCACGTTCGATATAAGCATCTTCTTCCAGCAGGCCGCGCAGTTTTTCACCCAGCGCGCAGATCCTGCGGTATTCACCACCGCGGATAAATTCAAAGTCCAGCGGGTAGTCGGTATCCACACCATGGGTACGGATACGCAGCACCGGTTCGAACATCTGGCGCTCACGGTTTTCAACCAGCACCGAGCTGTAGCTGCTGCCGTGCTGCTCGTTATCGTTGAGCAATTTCACCAGCGATTCGATCCAGTTTTCCACCTTGGCACGGTCGCTCAGATCGTCTTCGTTCAAGGTTGGCTGGTAGATCAGGTTGTTCAGCAACGCGCGTGGATAGCGGCGTTCCATCCGGCCAATCTGTTTCTGCACGGCGTAATGTTCAGCCACCAGCTTCTCTAACGGCTCACCCGCCAAGGCTGGTGCAGAACCGTTGGTGTGCAGGGTCGCGCCGTCGAGGGCGATGGAAATCTGATACTGATCCATCGCTTCGTCGTCTTTGATGTACTGCTCCTGCTTGCCTTTTTTCACCTTGTACAACGGCGGCTGGGCAATATACACATGGCCACGCTCGATGATTTCCGGCATCTGACGATAGAAGAAGGTCAACAGCAGCGTACGGATGTGCGAGCCGTCGACGTCGGCATCGGTCATGATAATGATGCTGTGATAACGCAGTTTGTCCGGGTTGTATTCGTCACGGCCAATGCCGCAGCCCAGCGCGGTGATCAGCGTGGCAACTTCCTGTGAGGACAGCATCTTGTCGAAGCGGGCTTTCTCAACGTTGAGGATTTTCCCTTTCAGCGGCAAGATCGCCTGGTTCTTACGGTTACGGCCCTGCTTGGCTGAGCCGCCCGCAGAGTCCCCTTCCACCAGGTAGAGTTCGGACAACGCCGGGTCACGTTCCTGACAGTCCGCCAGTTTGCCTGGCAAGCCAGCCAAATCCAGCGCACCTTTACGGCGGGTCATTTCACGCGCTTTACGCGCCGCTTCACGAGCACGGGCCGCATCGATGATTTTACCAACCACGATTTTGGCGTCTGCTGGGTTTTCCATCAGGTAATCCACCAGCTTCTCGTTCATCAGTGATTCGACCGCCGTTTTCACTTCCGAAGACACCAGCTTGTCTTTGGTCTGGGAAGAGAATTTAGGATCGGGCACTTTCACCGACACCACGGCAATCAGACCTTCACGCGCATCGTCACCGGTGGCGCTGATTTTGGACTTTTTGCTGTAGCCTTCTTTATCCATGTAGGTGTTCAGGGTACGGGTCATCGCGGCACGGAAGCCGGCCAGGTGAGTCCCCCCATCACGCTGCGGGATGTTGTTGGTGAAGCAGTAGATGTTTTCCTGGAAACCATCGTTCCACTGCAGCGCCACTTCCACACCGATATCGTCTTTCACGGTTGAGAAGTAGAACACCGTTGGGTGGATCGGCGTCTTGTTCTTGTTCAGGTATTCCACAAACGCACGGATACCGCCTTCATAATGGAAGTGGTCTTCTCTGTCGTTGCGCTTGTCTTTCAGGCGAATAGAGACGCCCGAGTTGAGGAACGACAGTTCACGCAGGCGCTTGGCTAGGATGTCGTACTCAAACTCGACGTTATTGGTAAAGGTCTGGAAGCTCGGCCAGAAGCGTAGGGTAGTCCCAGTCTGGTCGGTTTCACCGACGACTTTTAGTGGGGCCTGTGGTTCGCCATGCTTGTAAGTTTGCTCATGGACCTTGCCTTCGCGGCGGATCACCAGTTCCAGCTTTTCTGACAGGGCGTTAACAACCGAAACGCCTACGCCGTGCAGACCGCCGGAAACCTTATAGGAGTTGTCGTCAAACTTACCGCCGGCGTGCAGTACGGTCATGATGACCTGTGCCGCAGACACCCCTTCCTCTTCGTGGATACCGGTTGGGATACCACGGCCATCATCCTGCACCGAGACGGAGTTGTCGGCGTGGATCGTCACCTGAATGTCGCTACAGTGGCCAGCGAGTGCTTCGTCGATAGCGTTGTCCACGACCTCGAATACCATGTGGTGCAGACCGGTGCCGTCATCAGTATCACCGATATACATGCCCGGACGCTTACGTACCGCATCCAGCCCTTTTAATACCTTGATACTTGAGGAGTCATAAGAATTCGACATCAACGTTTCTCGCTCATTTTAGTCCTGTGGTTGAACCTCTATTTTACCTTGTTCCACGCGGAACATCTTGCCCTTTTCACCCATCATGTCGGTTACTTGTTCAGCGCTTACCGCACTGACAAAAACCTGAGCCTGGGTGGCTTTCAGGCGATCGGCCAGCAACCGGCGACGGCCGGTGTCCAGCTCGGAGGCAAAATCATCAATCAGATACAGGCAACGCCGCCCGCTCTGGCGGGTGAGAAACTCACCCTGCGCCAAGCGCAATGCGCACATCAGCAGTTTAAGCTGACCGCGCGATAACAAATCCTCTACCGGCGTGCCTTCGGCACGAATGCGGAAGTCCGCTTTATGCGGCCCCACCGCGGTATAGGTTAACGCCCTGTCGCGCTCAAACTGGCGCTCCAGCAGCTCTCCGTAGTCGCTCTCTTTGTCCCAGCCACGCTGGAAAGAGAAACTCAGGGCAAATTCGGGCAAAAACTGCGCGCAGGTCGCGGTGATATCCGCGGCAATTGCATCGCTGTAAGCTGCCCGCCACTCGCTGATACGCTCGGCCAACGGGATCAGTTCCTGATCCCAGGCGCGGATCTGCGCATAGCGATTGACCTGGCGCAGCGCGGCATTGCGCTGCTTCAGTAACCTTTTCAGGTTGCTCCAGGCGGTGAAAAAACCGGGTTCGTTGTGAAAACACCCCCAGTCCAGGAAGGCACGCCGATACTTCGGCCCGCCATTAAGCAGGGTAAAACCTTCGGGGGTGATCAACTGCATGGGCAGTAGCTGTGCCAGCTCTGCCACCTTATGGCCATCGCTGCCATCGATGCGCACTTTGCTGTCACCCTGACGGCTTTTACTCAGTCCTACCGATAATTCGCGCCCGCTGCCTTCGATCCGGCCATGCAACACAAACTCCGGCTGATCGTGGCGGATCACTCGCCCGGCCTGCAGGCTGCGAAATGCGCGCCCATGGCCAAGGGTATACACCGCCTCCAGCACGCTGGTCTTGCCGCTGCCGTTGGCCCCCACCAGGAAGTTAAACCCAGGGGCAGGTGCCAGATCGGCAACTTCGATATTGCGGAAATCTTTAATCAGTAAGCGCGTCAGAGCCATACTGTAGTTGTCTTAATCATCTAACAATCCAGGGCGTTATCGTCGCAGGTCATTTGCGTGCGGCCAGCGCACAGCAACCGCAGCGTACTTAAAGTACGTGAGGATTGCGAGCACTGCCCAATCGCAAAGGGGCAAGTAAGATAGCCCGATAATTTCTACAGTCGCATTGGCATGACGACGTAGGCGGCAGACTTACTGGCACCGTCTTCGATCTGCACGCTGGAAACGGAATCGGTCAGCAGCAGGCGCACATCTTCACACTTGAGCGCGTTCAGCACGTCCAGCACATAGCTGACGTTGAAACCAATTTCCATCTCGGTGCCATCATAGCTGACATCGAGGATCTCTTCCGCCTCTTCCTGTTCCGGGTTGTTGGCGGTGATCTTGAGCTGGTTCTGGCTGACGTACAGGCGCACACCGCGGAACTTTTCGTTCGACAGAATGGCCGCACGGGCAAACGCCTGCTTGAGCAGGTCACAGCCCGCCTCCAGCGTTTTGTCCGGATTTTTCGGCAATACGCGGCGATAATCAGGGAAACGGCCATCAACCAGCTTGGAGGTGAAGATAAAGTCACCGACGTGAGCGCGGATGTTGTTGCTGCCAATCTGCACCCGTAGCGGCGTATCACCACCGTCCAGCAAGCGGACCAGCTCCATCACCCCTTTACGCGGCACGATCACCGAATGAGTAGGCAACTGCTGGCCAATCGGCATCGAACACACCGCCAGGCGGTGGCCGTCGGTAGCCACGGTGCGCAGCTCTTCCCCTTCGGTTTCAAACAGCATACCGTTCAGGTAATAACGCACATCCTGATGAGCCATCGAAAACTGGGTGGCTTCGATCAGGCGCTTTAACGTCGCCTGCGGCAAGGTGAACTCCACCTCGCTCTGCCAATCATCCAGATTCGGGAAGTCTATCGCCGGCAGCGTGGACAGCGAGAAGCGGCTGCGGCCAGAACGCACCAGCATACGGTCGCCTTCGAGGATCACCGTAATCTCAGCCCCTTCCGGCAGGCCACGGCAGATATCAAAGAATTTACGCGCGGGGACGGTCGTCGCGCCCGCTTCATGGGGCTGAGACAGGGCAACGCGGGCCACCATCTCCATCTCCAGATCGGTACCTGTCAGCAACAGGGAACCTTCCGTCACCTGCAGCAGCAGGTTACCCAGAATTGGCAGCGTCGGGCGGCCACCCAGTGGGCTGCTCACCTGTTGCAGCGGTTTTAGCAGATGCTCACGTTCAACGATAAATTTCATATGGGCTATGACGACAATGTTCTGATTAAATTGGAGAAATCTTCTTTGATGTCGTGACTTTCCTCACGCAGCTGCTCAATCTTCCGGCAGGCGTGCAACACCGTAGTATGGTCGCGGCCACCAAACGCATCGCCGATTTCTGGCAGGCTGTGGTTGGTGAGCTCTTTTGCCAATGCCATCGCCATCTGGCGCGGGCGGGCAACCGAGCGCGAACGCCGTTTAGACAGCAGGTCCGCGATTTTGATTTTGTAGTACTCGGCCACCGTCTTCTGGATATTGTCGATGGTGACCAGCTTTTCCTGCAACGCCAGCAGATCCCGCAGCGCTTCACGCACGAAATCGATGGTGATGGCGCGGCCAGTGAAGT
Source organism: Serratia sp. J2 (assembly GCF_046269175.1). Taxonomy (NCBI): domain Bacteria; kingdom Pseudomonadati; phylum Pseudomonadota; class Gammaproteobacteria; order Enterobacterales; family Yersiniaceae; genus Serratia; species Serratia sp. J2. Next base: position 58,087 of record NZ_JBKABN010000029.1, on the reverse strand, counting down.
TGGCGTTGGCGATCACCCGGTTCAGCGCCCCTTCGAGCTCACGCACGTTGGAACGCAGGCGTTTGGCGATAAAGAACGCCACTTCGCCCGGCAGACGGATATCGTTCTCGTCGGCCTTTTTCATCAGGATCGCGACGCGGGTTTCCAGTTCCGGCGGCTCTATCGCCACCGTCAGGCCCCAGCCGAAGCGGGATTTCAAACGATCTTCCACCCCGTTGATCTCTTTTGGATAGCGATCCGAGGTCAGGATGATCTGTTGATTACCTTCCAACAGGGCGTTAAAGGTATGGAAGAACTCTTCCTGTGAACGCTCTTTGTTGGCAAAGAATTGAATATCATCGATCAGCAACGCATCCACCGAGCGGTAGTAGCGTTTGAATTCTTCAATGGCGTTATTTTGCAGCGCCTTGACCATGTCCTGCACAAAGCGTTCCGAGTGCATATACACCACTTTGGCATTGGCCTTACGCGCCATGATGCCGTTGCCTACCGCATGCAACAGGTGCGTTTTACCCAGGCCGGTACCGCCATACAGGAACAGTGGGTTATAAGCGCCCCCCGGATTGTCTGCCACCTGCCGCGCCGCAGCACGAGCCAGCTGGTTAGACTTACCCTCAACGAAGTTATCGAAGGTGTGCTTGGGGTTGACGTTGGAACGATAGGACAGCTCAGGCGGCGGTGCCGCATTGTCCCAGCTTGGGCGGGACGGTGCAGCCGTGCGCACCACCGGGGCAACCGGAGCGCTGTTGACGCTGGCCATCACGGGCTGGCTGAGGGTTTGTGTCAGTGGCTTGCTGCCCACCTCAAAACGCAACAGCGGCGCATCCGTACCGCAGAAATCATTCAACAGGCCATTGATATTGTTTAAGTACTTATCGCGAACCCAATCCAGCACAAAACGATTGGGCGCATACAGCGCCAGGGTATTGTCACTCAGTTCCGCCTGCAATGGGCGTATCCACATACTAAATTCTGTGGCAGGTAACTCATCCTGCAATCGGGCAAGACACTGCTGCCAAAGCGAAAGTGACACGGCGGACTCCACTCGAACAAGATCAATAAAAAGAAAAGAATCAGGCTACTTTTTTATAACTCATGATTTTTGACACACGCCCGGTATTGGCTGAAAAACCTGTAGGGTATGCGAACCGCCTTTCACGGTTTATGCCCTTAACGATCCTGATTTGGGATCGCGATCGGAATGACGGATCATAGCGCAATCTGCGCAAGAGATCCTCCCCTTCATCACAGATTAGATCCATTTTATCCACAGCCCGTGAAGAGTGGCCAGTTTTTAACCAGCCCTGGATCGACACCGATGAGATCTGAGCCTGTGGGGCCGGGTTTTAGCGCCTTTCACAGGTTATACCTGGTTATCCACGCGGATCCTTGCAGAAAACACGCAGGATCGTACGGAGATCCTTGTGATTTACCCCCGAGTCCGTATAATCTTCGCCCACGTGTGATACCTGGTTCCTTAATGGTGAGTCATTTAGCCAAGACAGGATTCTGCGGTGACCACGGGCCAACACCGGATTTTACTCCGAATTGGCAGACAACCAGGTAGGCTAGCGCGATGTGAATTGACTCAGGACTGTACAATTATTACAATCCCGCCTCTTTATGTATTGCGATTGAGGCGTCGGTCATCTTCACGCCGAGTAGCCAAACGCATTTGACTTATCAGTATTTCATTTAAGTTTAGGTAGAAATCGCTATGAAACGCACTTTCCAACCGTCCGTACTGAAGCGTAACCGTAGCCACGGTTTCCGTGCTCGTATGGCCACCAAGAATGGTCGTCAAGTTCTGGCCCGCCGTCGTGCGAAAGGCCGTACTCGTCTGACTGTTTCTAAGTAATAAAAGCTAACCCGCTGAGTGGTTAAGCTCGCTTTTCCTAGGGAGTTACGTTTGTTAACTCCCACTCATTTCACTTTCGTCTTCCAGCAGCCACAACGGGCTGGCACGCCGCAAATCACCATCCTCGGCCGCCTGAACCAGCTGGGGCATCCCCGCATCGGTCTTACCGTCGCCAAAAAACACGTCAAGCGCGCGCATGAACGCAACCGGATCAAACGCCTAACCCGCGAGAGCTTCCGTTTACGTCAGCACGAACTACCGGCGATGGATTTTGTGGTGGTGGCCAAAAAAGGGATAGCGGATTTGGATAATCGTGCACTGACGGAAGCTTTGGAAAAATTATGGCGTCGCCACTGTCGCCAGGCTCCCGCATCCTGATCGGGCTGGTTCGGGCGTATCAGCTCGTGCTCAGCCCGCTGCTTGGGCCACGTTGTCGCTTCCAGCCGACATGTTCTCATTACGCAATTGAGGCATTACGCAGGTTTGGCATGTTAAAAGGCAGTTGGTTGACATTGAAACGCGTATTAAAATGCCACCCTTTGAACCCAGGTGGCGATGATCCCGTGCCGCCGAAAACCGACGATAACAGAGAACACTAACGATGGATTCGCAACGCAATCTTCTCCTCATCGCTCTGCTGTTCGTGTCTTTCATGATCTGGCAGGCCTGGCAAGTGGACAACGCTCCGCAACCAGCAGCCACCCAGACCACGCAACAGACTGCGAACCCAGCAACCGGTGATGCCGCAAGTTCAGCTGTACCAGGCAGTGGCCAGGGTAAACTGATCACCGTTAACACTGACGTGCTGTCGCTGACCATCAATACCCGTGGTGGCGATATCGAGCAGGCTAAACTGTTGGCCTACCCGGATACCCTGGGTTCATCGACTCCATTTACGCTGCTGGAATCCACTCCGTCATTCGTCTACCAGGCACAAAGCGGCCTGACGGGCAGAGACGGCCCGGATAACCCGGCAAACGGCGAGCGTCCTCTGTTTGAGGCGGCGCAGGATACCTTCACGCTGGCTGATGGCCAGGATGAACTGCGTATTCCGCTGACCTTTACCGGCAAAGACGGCTCGGTCTTCACCAAGACCTTTGTGCTCAAGCGTAACCATTATGCCGTTGGCGTGGACTACTCCATCGTCAACAAAAGCGCGACTCCGCTGGAACTGACCCTGTTTGGCCAGTTGAAGCAGACCACCGACTTGCCTAAGCATCGTGACACCGGCAGCAACAACTTTGCGCTGCATACCTTCCGTGGTGCGGCTTACTCTTCCAGCGACAACAAATACCAAAAGTATGCGTTCGACAAGGATGAGAATCTGAACGTCACCACCCAGGGCGGCTGGATTGCGATGTTGCAACAGTACTTCGCCACCGCGTGGGTGCCGCAGACTCAGGGCGTCAACACGTTCTATACCTCTAAGCCAGGTACCAACCTGTCTGCCATCGGCTTTAAAGCTGAGCCAGTAATTGTACAGCCAGGTGCTGAGAAGCAGCTGAATGCAACCCTGTGGGTTGGCCCAGAGCTGCAAGATCAGATGGCCCAACTGGCACCGCATCTGGATCTGACCGTTGATTACGGCTGGCTGTGGTTCATCTCCCAACCGCTGTTCAAACTGCTGAAGTTCATTCACAGTTTCATCGGCAACTGGGGCTTCTCGATCATCATCATCACCTTCATCGTGCGCGGCATCATGTACCCGCTGACCAAAGCGCAGTACACCTCGATGGCCAAAATGCGCATGCTGCAGCCAAAACTGCAGGCGATGCGTGAACGTATCGGTGATGACAAGCAGCGTATGAGCCAGGAAATGATGGCGTTGTACAAAGCTGAGAAGGTGAACCCGTTAGGGGGTTGCTTGCCGCTGGTTATCCAGATGCCAATCTTCCTGGCCCTGTACTACATGCTGATGGGCTCGGTTGAGCTGCGTCATGCGCCGTTCATCTGGTGGATCCATGACCTGTCGGCGCAAGACCCGTACTACATCCTGCCAGTGCTGATGGGTGTGACCATGTACTTCATCCAGAAGATGTCACCAACCACCGTGACTGACCCGATGCAGCAGAAAATCATGACCTTTATGCCGGTGATCTTCACAGTGTTCTTCCTGTGGTTCCCGTCTGGTCTGGTGCTGTACTATATCGTCAGTAACCTGGTGACCATCGTCCAGCAGCAGCTGATTTACCGCGGGCTGGAAAAACGTGGTCTGCACAGCCGCGACAAGAAGAAAGTCTAGTCTTGTTTTAGGCAACATCCGTAGGGGCCAGTGCCCCTACGACACCAGCCACGTTGCCAGTAGAGGCGGTCATTAGACCGCCTTTTTGCATATTGTCAGAGAGATAAACCGCTATGAACACCACCGATACCATCGCTGCTCTTGCTACTCCGCCCGGACGCGGCGGTGTCGGCATCCTGCGCATTTCAGGCCGCGGAGCCAAGGACGTTGCCCTGGCGGTACTCGGTAAACTGCCTAAGCCGCGTTATGCCGATTATCTGCCGTTCCGTGACGCCGAAAGCAGCACGCTGGATCAGGGGATTGCACTGTGGTTCCCCGGCCCCAATTCCTTTACCGGTGAAGACGTGCTGGAACTACAGGGCCACGGTGGGCCGGTGATCCTCGATCTGCTGCTCAAGCGCGTGTTGGCGCTGCCAGACGTGCGGATTGCCCGCCCAGGAGAGTTCTCGGAGCGCGCTTTCCTCAATGACAAGCTGGATTTAGCCCAGGCTGAAGCCATTGCCGATCTGATTGATGCCAGTTCCGAACAGGCAGCCCGTTCAGCGATGAACTCGCTGCAAGGCGCTTTTTCCATCCGTATCCATCAGCTTGTGGAAGCGCTCACTCACCTGCGCATCTATGTAGAAGCGGCGATCGACTTCCCGGATGAGGAGATCGACTTCCTTTCGGACGGTAAAATCGAAGCTCAGCTGAACGGCGTGATGGCCGATCTGGACGGCGTACGAGCCGAAGCGCGTCAAGGCAGCCTGCTGCGTGAAGGGATGAAGGTAGTGATCGCCGGGCGGCCCAACGCTGGCAAATCGAGCCTGCTCAATGAGCTGGCAGGGCGTGAAGCGGCTATCGTCACCGACATTGCAGGTACCACGCGCGATGTGTTGCGCGAACATATTCATATCGATGGCATGCCACTGCACATTATCGATACCGCCGGGCTGCGGGAAGCCAGCGACGAAGTTGAGCGTATCGGCATCGAACGTGCCTGGAACGAGATCGAACAGGCGGATCGCGTGCTGTTTATGGTGGATGGCACCACCACCGACGCCACCGAACCCGCCGAGATCTGGCCAGAATTTATGGCGCGCCTGCCAAGTACCTTGCCAATCACCGTCGTGCGCAACAAGGCCGACATTACCGGCGAGACATTGGGCCTGAGCGAAGTAAATGGTCACTCACTAATTCGCCTGTCGGCGCGTACCGGTGAGGGGATCGACCTGCTGCGTGACCATCTGAAGCAGAGTATGGGTTTCACCAGCAATATGGAAGGCGGCTTCCTGGCCCGCCGCCGTCATTTGCAAGCACTGGAGCAGGCGGCACAGCATCTGGTGCAGGGTAAAGAACAGTTAGTGAGCGCTTACGCGGGGGAGTTGCTGGCCGAAGAACTGCGGTTGGCACAGCAGGCATTGAGCGAAATCACCGGGGAGTTTACCTCCGATGACCTGCTCGGGCGCATCTTCTCCAGCTTCTGTATTGGTAAGTAACCCAAGGTTCAGATACACGACCTCTTCAGCGTCCAAAGCCAAGCATTAACTCACTGTTTATGCTTGGCTTTATTTCTACACCCGCCAAAGTCTGCCCCGCGCCGCACTCCTGCCACTCCGCTGTTTTTTCATTCAACAGAAGAATAATTAAGAAAAAGATCATGCGAATTCTTAATGAAAAATCTTAACGTAATGCTTACTCTAGCACTCCAGTTTTTTTATGAGCCTCGGTCATGGAGTGAACAATGGCTTGTCATTTTATCCGATGGGATACGGTTGCAGAGCGTTTAGAGACCCATCGGCTACCTAAAGACCTGATCGAAAGAACTGCTAGCTTCTCCGTCAAGCGCCGTCGGCGTTTTTTGCAAGGCCGGATCCTGTTGGCCGAAATGATATTTTATTTGTATGGTATCCCGGTACTTCCCCCCATTGCTACGGCACCGACCGGGCGACCGTGCTTTGCCGATCATCATCTACCTGACTTCAGCCTCGCCTATGCTGGCAATACCATAGGCGTGCTACTGAGCCTGGAAGGCAAGGTAGGGTTGGATATTGAGGTGATGCGCGCGCGGAGTCACAACCTGCTGCATCAATACTCCAGCACCACAGAGAACGCCTGGATTGCGGCACAGCACGACCGTTTGGAAGCTGAAACCCAACTGTGGAGCATTCGCCAATGCGTGCTGAAACTGGCCGGCTTGGGTAACAGCGGCCAGGGTTTGCTGAATTTGCACCCTTTTTCCGGCCAATTACGCTGCAACACCCTACCCAACGTGCACGTCATGAGTGATGCAGGTGAGTATCTCAGCTGGGCCTGTGCCCATCAGCCTGGCTTGGATCGGCTGATCTGCTGGCAATATGACGAAAGCCAGGGCTTACAGAAATGCGACGAAATTTCATCACGTAACCCACCTCCCTCCACGCACTTTTTGAAATTGACCAGCCTCGCTTCTGTTACACGTTGAAAGCACCGATTTAACGTCTGTCTTCGGGGGAATATACAAAACAAAACTTTCCTTAACGCATGATTTACTGCTTTGAATTGTAAAAACAGATAAAAACTTAGACTCTGCCTAGGATACATCACCTATTTGCCCTATTATCTGCTGGTTGTTCTAAGCTGAGTCTGTTCATCAGAAAAGGGAGAATCAAAATGTCAGAGCAAGCACTAAAGATCGTCACGCTACTGGGGAGCCTGCGTAAAGGCTCTTATAACGCCATAGTCGCACGCGCTTTACCTCAGTTAGCTCCTCAGGGTGTCACTATCGAAGCCCTTCCCTCCATACGCGATATCCCACTGTACGATGCAGACCACCAGCAAGAAGAGGGTTTCCCGGCCACGGTAGAAGCCATTGCCGAACAAATCCGCCAGGCTGACGGCGTGATCATCGTAACGCCAGAATATAACTACTCTGTGCCAGGTGGCCTGAAAAACGCCATCGACTGGCTGTCCCGTTTGCCTAACCAACCGTTGGCCGGCAAACCGGTGGCGATCCAGACCAGCTCAATGGGGCCGATTGGCGGCGCACGTTGCCAATATCACCTACGCCAGATCCTGGTGTTCCTGGATGCCATGGTAATCAACAAACCTGAGTTTATGGGGGGAGTGATACAGAATAAGGTTGATGAGCAGGCGGGTGAACTGGTTGACCAAGGCACACGGGATTTCCTGACCGGCCAGTTGTCCGCATTCAGCGACTATATCCGCCGCGTAAAATAAGCTGCCAGGCGGCGCCCGGAGATAACACTATCGAAGGCGCCGTTTTTAATCGTTTTCTCATTAATATTATTGAAAAACAAAGTTATAAAATCATGCCTTTTTTTATTTTAGCCATCTTTTTGGCTTTTGCCACCAGTCCATTGTTTGCTGCACCCATGCTCTATCCTGAGGGAGAAGAGCCGCTAGAACTGCCTATCCATAGCCCGCTGAGTAAACCGTTGCCCCGCTCAGCCTACAATCAGGAGGATAAAAAAGCCGGCGCCACGTCGTTATATCTGACGCTGATGCGTGAAGATGGCCGTAATATCTGGGCCCCCTTTCAACTGGCTGCCTCCTCGGCCGAACAGGGCCAGACCGAGCTAGCCGAACGTTATCTGCAACTTAGCGCCAAGCGAGGATTGTGGTATTACTACAATCTGCTGGAAGACGACTCGTTCAGCAGCATTCAGCAAAGTGACACCTACCGTTCAATTCTGGCGACCACCAAAGCGCGCTATCAACAACACGCCGCAAAATTTGAAGGTAAACCTCACTATGCCGTGCCGAATGGCGAGCCACCGGCCGGAGGCTGGCCAACCATCGTCTACCTCCACCCCTACGGGAAAGCCGCCACCATCATCCCAGAAGATCGGTTGCTGTTTGCCGAGGCAGGGGTGGCCTATATTGAGATAAACGGCACGCAGATGCTGGCGGAAGGGAGCTTTCGCTGGTCTAACTACAGTTCTACCAGCACCCAGAGCGCCATTCAACGCACCCTGGAAAGCCTGGGCCCCAAGCTGAAGCTCAATCTCCAACAGGTTTACCTGACCGCCCGTGGTCAGGGGGCGCTACATGCGGCTAACCTGATGGCCAATTACCCGCAGTTTTATTCCGGAGCGCTGCTGATTGCCCCGAAGGGCCGCCTTCTCCCGGCGAAGCATTCACTGGCAGAAAACAAACGCATCATGATTGCCTATTACGATCGGCAGAATTTCAACGATCGAGCGCTGGCTCTTAATTTTGCTGACTTGTTCAGAGACAAAAATCAGGTCGAGATCGCCAATTTTGCCGAGGGGGAAGATAATATCGGTGGCTGGCAGACGCGGTATAACCGGCCTTTACGCTGGGTAATGGGTAGAGAACAGGATGCCTCACCGGGCGCTTGAGAGTAACAGGGGGCAGAATGCCCCTCAATGTTGCTGAATTTATCAGGGCCTAACGCATGTTAGGCCCCTATGTCGCGGGTATTAATGCCCGTCAACAAACGCAATTTTCAGTACGAACAGCAGCGCCACCACGATCACGCAGGGGCTGATTTCACGCCAGCGGCCGGTGCCCAGCTTCATGATGCAGTAAGAGATAAAGCCCAGGGCAATCCCTTCGGTGATCGAGAAGCTGAAAGGCATCATGGCGGCGGTCACAAAGGCCGGAACCGCTTCGGTCATATCTTCCCACTTCACCCGCGCCAGGCTGGAGGTCATCAGCACCCCCACATAAATCAGCGCGCCCGCAGCAGCATAGGTTGGCACCATTCCCGCCAGCGGTGACAGGAAAATCACCAGCAGGAAGAGAATGCCTACTACCACGGCGGTCAGGCCAGTGCGCCCACCAACGGCCACCCCAGAGGAGCTTTCAATATAGGCGGTGACCGAAGACGTACCCGCAAAAGCACCCGCTACCGAGGTGATACTGTCCACGTACAGCGCCTGCTTCATACGCGGGAACTTGCCGTTTTCATCCGTCAGGCCAGCCTTGTCAGTCACTCCGATCAGCGTACCCGAGGAGTCAAACAGGTTGACCAGCATAAAGGAGAAAATCACACCTGCCAGGCCAATATTCAGCGCCCCGGCGATATCCACCTGGCCGACCACGGAGGTGACGTCCGGCGGTAGGGAAAATACGCCGCCATACTTCACGTCGCCCAACGCCCAGCCGATCAGCGTGGTTACCACGATAGAAACCAGTACCGCAGCATGGATATTACGCGAAGCCAGCACCGCGATAATAAAGAAGCCCAAGGCTCCCAGCAGCACGCTGTGGGAGGTCAGATTGCCTACTGCTACCAGCGTATCCGGGTTGGCGACCACGATACCGGCGTTTTTCAGCCCCATCATGGCGATAAACAGGCCGATACCGCTGGTGATGCCCACGCGCAGGCTCAGCGGGATATTGGCAATCATCCAGTAGCGAATACGGAAAATGGTCAGCAACAGGAAACCGATTGCGCCCCAGAAAATAGCGCCCATGCCGACCTGCCATGAAATCCCCATCGCGCCGACCACCACAAACGCGAAGAACGCGTTGAGGCCCATCGCTGGAGCCAGCGCCACCGGCAGGTTAGCCAGCAAGCCCATCAGGATACTGCCCAATGCGGCAACCAGGCAGGTGGTGACAAACACCGCCTGGGTGTCCATGCCCGCCGCACCCAGGATCTGCGGGTTAACGAACACGATATACACCATGGTTAAAAAGGTGGTGAGGCCGGCAATCGTTTCCGTACGTACCGTGGTGCCATGCTGCTTGAGTTTAAACACGCGCTCAAGCAAGCCCTGATTGGCATCAAGGCTGAGGTCTTGTTTGCTCATTATAGAATTCCGAAGAGGGATTAGGACTGTCGCTGGCTATCCTATAACAAAAAGTCCGGGTTTTGACCTCGCTCACAGGTTTTTTTCGCCATCTTTACGGCTATAACGGCCAACAAGTTGTATTTATTGAGATTGATTGCCAAAGGGGGACAACCCGCTGCGATCCGGTTAAAGTAACAGCAGTCATGACTTAACCGAGGGCGCTTACCCCAATGAATCAGGTTGAATGTGTTTTATTTGATTGCGATGGCACACTGGTAGATAGCGAAGTGCTGTGCAGCAAGGCCTATGTGCATATGTTTGCCCACTATGGCATCGAGCTGGCACTGGAAGAGGTATTTAAAAAGTACAAAGGGATCAAACTCTACGAGATTATTGAGCGGGTTAACGCTGAGCAAGGGGTAAATTTACCCACCAGCGATCTGGAGCCGATTTTTCGCCAGGAAGTGGCCCGTCTGTTTGATGCCGAGCTCCAGCCGATTGCCGGTGCGCGTGAGCTGCTGGCACAAATGAATGCCCCGATGTGCACCGTTTCTAACGGCCCGGTGAGCAAAATGCAGCATTCCCTGGGGTTAACCGACATGCTGTCCTATTTTGATGACCGGTTGTTCAGCGGTTACGATATTCAACGCTGGAAACCCGATCCGGCCATCGTTTTCCATGCCGCCGAACAGATGCAGGTGCCCGTAGAGCGCTGTATTTTGGTGGATGATTCCGTTGCCGGTGCCCAGGCGGGGATCGCGGCTGGCATTCCGGTGTTCTACTTCTGCGCCGATCCTCATAATCAACCGATCGATCACCCGTTGGTGACGACGTTTGACGATCTGGCACAACTGCCTACGCTGTGGCAACAGCGGGGTTGGCAACTTACCCGTTAACCGCGTCTACCCGGCCAATCTCGGCCCGCAACCAATCGTGAAAATACTGTACGCGGGGTAATTCCCGCTTACCTGGCGGGATCTCCAACCAGTAGCCGTTGGTACTTTTCAGCTCCAGCGGCGAGAGTAGTATCAACAATCCACTGTTCAATTCATTGCGGATCATCATCTTATCCAGCACCGCATAGCCCGCGCCGGTAATACAAGCGTTGATCACCTGATCCTGGGTGCTGAACTCCAATCCGCCAAGTTCTTGCACCTCACTGCGCCCTGCCGCTGCCAACCAGCGTTGCCAGGTGTCCATCCGGCTATCACCATCAAGAATATGCAGCTGCGGCTGGGTATTGAGCGGAGGGAACACGCCATTGATCATCAACAATGGGCTGCCCACCAGCACCAGTTGCTCATGACACAGCCATTCGCCATCAACAGCTTCCGAAGCCAGGCCAAAACGAACCGCACAGTCAAAATCACAGTATTTCTGCCGGGTTTCGCTGATCAGGGCAATCTGCAACTGGCTATTACGCTGGCGCAGCGTGACCAGACGTGGGGCAAGCCAACGGGTGGCGAAGGTCGGTGCAATCTGCAAGCGCAGGTGCTGCAAGGGATTATGCAGTTGCACGTGGCGCACGCCCTCCTCCAGAATATCCAACGATTGCCGCACCACCGGCAGCAGCAGCATGGCATCTTGCGTCAATGCCAGACCGCTGTGGCTGCGCACAAACAGCAGCTTGCCAAGAAACTCCTCCAACTGCTTCATCTGACGGCTAGCCGCGCTCTGAGTGATAAACAGAGCGTCGGCGGCCTTGCTGAAACTCAGCGTCCGGCAGGTTTCCTCGAAGACTCGTAACATACTGAGAGATGGAAGTTTTCTCACCGTCCATTTACCTCGGCATCAAACACTCGCAATGTTAATAACATGTTGTCAATTTGCTGCATTACCTCAGGGTGCGCAGCGTTTATTTGCCTAAAACCAGAGGCAGATCACATGCATTTTCTGCTGAGGGGTATGACTAAAACGCACTCGCCTAGCGCCTCGCTCGCTGCCACATTGTTAACGTCATAAAAACAAAAAACCAACAACATCCCTACAAGCACCGCTCCAACAGGAGGACAGGTAGATGCAGCATTTAACACAACAACAGATCCGCATGGATGACGTCCCGTTAAATCGGTTCCATATCAAAATCGCCGGGCTGACCTTCGGCGCTCACTTCACCGACGGCTATGTGCTGGGCGTGATCGGCTTCGCACTGGCCCAGATCAAACCGCAAATGGGCCTTACTCCATTCTGGGAGGGCATGCTCGGCAGCTCGGCGCTGATCGGGCTGTTTATGGGTAGCCTGGTTCTAGGGTGGATCTCCGACTACATCGGCCGCCAGAAAATCTTCAGTTTCAGCTTTGTGATTATAACCCTCGCCTCAGCACTGCAATTCTTCGCTACCACGCCAGAACAGCTGTTCCTGCTACGGGTAATGGTAGGGATCGGGCTTGGGGGAGATTTCTCGGTAGGGCACACCATGCTGGCCGAGTTTTCTCCCCGTAAACACCGGGGTGTGTTACTCGGTTCATTCAGCGTGATCTGGACTTTCGGCTACGTGGCCGCCGGTTTCGCAGGCCACTTCCTGACGGCATTAGGGCCGGATGCCTGGCGCTGGCTGCTGTCTTCTTCAGCCATCCCCGCTTTGGCCATTCTGTTGATGCGCATCGGCACGCCGGAATCCCCACGCTGGTTGATGGGTAAGGGGCGGCGCGAACAGGCCATGGCGATCGTGCATAAATACTTCGGCCCGAATGTCTTGCTGATCGATGAGGCCCCGGTGATGTCCAAACAGCGTTTTCTGTCGCTCTTTGGCCCTAAATACCGCCGCCGCACCGCCTTTAACAGCCTGTTCTTCGTCTGTCTGGTGATCCCCTATTTCGCCATCTATACCTTCCTGCCCTCCATTCTCCAGGTGATGGGGTTGGATAACAGCTTCTCTACCGACCTGTTGCTGAACGGCCTGCTGATCGTCGGGGCGTTGTTGGGGATTGTGCTGACGGTGGTTTGCTCACGCCGTGGCTTCCTGATTGGCTCCTTTATCTTCCTCGCCGCCTGTCTGGTGATGCTGAGCATTATTCCTGCCAGCCAAACGGCCTGGCTGATCGCCTGCTTTGCCGCCTTTACGCTAGTGATGTCCGCGGTAAGCAACCTGGTGGGCGTTTTCCCCGCCGAAAGCTTCCCTACAGAAGTACGTTCAATGGGTGTCGGCTTCGCCACCTCGATGAGTCGTCTGGGTTCGGCTATCGGTACTGGCCTGCTGCCCCTGGCCATCGTGCATTACGGCATGCCAACCACTACCGCCATCCTGGCGTTGATATTGATTATTGGCGCCATCGTTTCCATCGCCTGGGCACCAGAAACCAAAGGCCTGACGCTGGTTGATGCTGCGCAAGGCCCGGTATCACAGGCAGACAACGCTTTCGCCGTTCCGGCTAAATAACACCACCTTGATGAGAACAGGAGATTTTTGTGGAAATGTATATCGGTGAAGGGTTTGAAGGTAACGGCGTCAATGCCTCGCATATCAATATCATGATCGGCCCTCGTAATGGCGTAGTCGGCCAGGCATTCGCCTCAAGCCTGGCCTCCCCCAGCCAAGGGCATTGTCCTTTTATGGTGGTGATCAAACCCAATGTGCCTGCCAAGCCGATGACGCTGTACGTCAATAAAGCGGAGATCGGCGGTGAGTTGCATGGCAATGCCACCTGGGGAGCCTCGCAGGCCGCCATTGCCAAAGCGGTGACCGAAGCGCTGCTGGAGGGCATTTTGCCTGCACAGGCGGAAGATGAGTGGTGCATCGTCACCGCCAACTGGGTGAACCCAGGCTGTAACGATATCGACGAGGTTTATCGCAATAACTATCGTGCCTGTACCCAGGCAATTCGTGCAGCGATGGAAAAATTGCCAACGCGCAGCCAACTGACCCAAGCCCTGCCGCAGTTAGGCAACCCTTTCTACACCCCTAAGGCATGAGGAGAGCGCCATGGAATACATCAATCTGGGCCAGTGTGGCCTGAAAGTCTCTCGCCTGTGCCTCGGCACCATGAATATGGGTAGCAAACAGTGGAAACCGTGGATTTTCGATGAAGCGCAAAGCGAGCCGTTGATCCGCCACGCGTTGGAAAGCGGCATCAACTTTATCGATCTGGCTGACTTCTACTCCAGCGGTGCCGGGGAAGAGGTGGTAGGACGGGTGATCAGGCGCATTGCCAACCGCGACGAACTGGTGCTGACCACCAAAGTGGGCTATCCGATTGGCGCTGGTTTCAACAATCAGGGGCATTCCCGCAAACATATCATGGAGAGCATCGACGCCAGCCTGCGTCGCCTGGGCACCGACTATGTGGATATCTACATGCTGCACTACTTCGACGTGACAACGCCGATCGAAGAAACCTGGGCGGCAATGAACGATATCGTGCGTTCCGGCAAGGCACGTTATGTCGGCGTATCGACCATGTATACCTGGCAGTTGGCCAAAATCCTGTGGTGCTGCGAACGCAACGGCTACGCCAAACCGATCAATATGCAATTGCAACTCAACTGCGCTTACCGCGAGGAAGAGCGTGAAATGATCCCGTTCTGCCGCGATCAGGGGCTGGGGGTATCGGTCTTCAGCCCATTAGCCAGGGGGTTATTGAGCTGCGACTTCAACTCCGTGCGCAACAAAACCGACTTCTTCACCCAGGAAATGTATGCCGATGCCACCTCGTTTAACGTTGCACAGTCGGTAAGCAAGGTTGCCCAGCAGCGCGGAGTCCCAGCCGCCCAGATTGCCCAGGCCTGGGTCATCAACCATCCCGGGGTCGACTGTATGCTGGTTGGAGCGGACTCAACACAACAGATCGACAGCGCCGTGGCGGCACTGGATACCCATCTCAGTGAAGATGAACGCTACGAGCTGGAGCGCAACTATACCCCTTGCGATGTGATTAACGACTACACCGCAGGCAAGCGTATTACGCGTGAAAGCCGTGCGGCGCGCGGTTTTTTTGCAGTAGATAACCTAGAGACAAGGAATATCGCATGACGGCTTATGCTTCATTGCTACGTACCGGCTGGTACTGCAACGGCAGTTGGCAAACGGCTGCCAGCACCTACCCGGTCAATAATCCGGCCACCGGCGAAAAGGTTACCGATGTTGCGCTGGCAGGCCGCACTGAAACGCAGGCCGCCATTGCAGCCGCCGCCGCTGCACTCCCGGCATGGCGCGCTCAAACGGCCAAGGCGCGGGCAGAAATCCTGCAACGCTGGTTTCAGCTGATCGTGCAGCATAAAGATCAACTGGCGGAATTGATGGTCACCGAGCAAGGTAAGGTGTTGAGCGAGGCCACCGGCGAAGTGGTCTACGCCGCCAGCTTTATCGAATGGTTCGCCGAAGAAGGTAAACGCGCCTACGGCAAGACAATTCAGGCAACCAAGAGTGGCAATCAAATCCTCACGTTTAAGGAGCCTGTTGGGGTGATCGCGGCGATCACTCCGTGGAATTTCCCTCTGGCGATGCTGACACGCAAGCTTGGCCCTGCATTGGCTGCGGGTTGTACTGCGGTGGTCAAACCTGCCAACGAAACCCCGCTTTCCGCTTTCGCCCTGATTGTACTGGCTGAACAGGCAGGGGTTCCTGCCGGGGTGATTAACGCGGTCACCGGAGATACCGCCGCCATTGGTGAAACGCTGATGACCAGCCCATTGGTGCGCAAAGTCTCCTTCACCGGCTCAACCCCGGTCGGCAAGCTGTTGATGCGCCAGGCGGCAGATACGGTGAAAAAGCTGTCGCTGGAACTGGGCGGCAACGCGCCGTTCCTCGTATTTGACGATGCCGATCTCGATGCGGCAGTCGCCGGGGCCATGGCGGCCAAATTCCGCAACAGCGGGCAAACCTGCGTCTGCGTCAACCGCTTCTACGTGCAAGACGGCATTTACGATCGCTTTGTTGAGAAATTGGCCGATGCCGCACGGTCACTAAAAGTGGCTCCGGGCATGACGCCTGGCGCGCAGCAGGGACCGCTGATCCATCTGAAAGCGGTTGAGAAAGTGGAGGCACACGTGCAGGACGCCCTGAAGCTGGGTGCAAAACTGGTGTGCGGTGGTGAACGCCATGCGCTCGGCGGCTCCTTCTTCCAGCCTACCGTGCTGGCCAACGCCACCGAGCGGATGCGTCTGGCGCAGGAAGAAACCTTTGGCCCGCTGGCCGCCTGCTTCCGCTTTAGCGACGAGGATGACGCCATCAGCCGTGCCAATGCTACGCCGTTTGGGCTGGCGGCCTATCTGTATACGCGTGATCTGGCGCGAGCCTTCCGCGTGACCAAGGCGCTGGAAAGCGGCATGGTTGGCGTGAATGAAGGGATTATTTCTACCGAGGTCGCGCCTTTTGGCGGAGTGAAAGAATCTGGGCTAGGCCGAGAAGGGGCGGATATTGGTCTGGATGAGTATCTGGAAACCAAATACGTTAATCTGGGGCAATTGTTGTAAATGCCTCTAACTCTACCCCTCTGATCGAGTTCGTTGATATTCAGCGGGGAGAATACCCCGCTGAACGTTATCGATTAACGATAGGATCCCAGCGGAACTTCGGCATCAGGCTCATGGGTAATTCTGTTACGTAAATCCCGACGTACTATCTCAATCACCCAAAACCAAAATATATGCCCCAAAATTTCAGAAAGGTACTCATCAAATGGCAGCATTGAAAGCGGAGGAGTCAAACCAAGCAAAGGGAAACTAATGCCATGCACGGCAACGGTGGCAATGATACCCGCCAGCACCCCCTGCCAAAGTTTGACCTTTGGAAAAACTTCGGCAACCAAGCAGTAACCAATCGCAAAGACCAACGAAAATATGACGTGCGTAACCATAACCGGATTAATAATATGCTCAGAAAAGGTATATACCGTACCGGTTGGATCTATCCCAAGATAATCTCTCAAAAAAAGATAGGGCGGGTTAAATTCAGCCCGGCCATCACTCAGGGTTCTTGGCGGTAGCGGAACCTCTGCCCCCCACTTGACAAAAGCAGAGAGGATCCCGCCAATAATGCCAACAAACAAGGCAACGCCATACCGCCGCCGACCTGGATCCGTTTTTATAAATAACGCACTAATTTTCATAATGATAACCATCCAATGGAAATATATAAATCACTCTTACTTATACTCTAAATATCTCAAGCTGCATGATAAAAACGCAATGCATTGATCATCATCATAAATTTAACGAAATACGATAAGAAATCATAATAATTCAAGCCCCAATATCATGCCAATTAATTAGCCATGGTATAGATAGGGGCAACCATTGCTACTGTAGCCTGATTAACTAGCCGGTAACGGCGGGCGATTGCGCCACCAGCGCCAGCTGCGTTTTAGCGCTTTAGTCTGCGGGCTAAGGCGTTTGTTCAACCCGTTCGCCAGCACGTCCAGCGTCAGGCAGAAGATGAAATAGACCAGCGCCACAAACAGGAACACCTCCATCGGGTAAACCATGCTGCGGTTGTTGACCTGGGTAGCCAGGAAGGTCAACTCACCCACGCCGACGATGTACGCCAGCGAAGTGTCTTTAATCAGCGAGATCCACTGGTTGATAAACGAAGGCACCATCATGCGCAGCGCCTGCGGCAAGACGATCATCCGCAGCACCTGCCAGCGGTTTAAACCGAGCGATAGCCCCGCCTGCCACTGCCCGGCACCGATAGCCACGATCCCCGCTTTTACCGCATGGGCCAGATAGGCCGAGGCGATCAACGCCAACGCGCACACCACGGTGGTAATTTCCGGGATGTCGACGCCAAACACGATTGGCAGCAGGAAATAAGTCCAGAAAATCAGCATGATCACCGGGATGGCGCGGAAGAATCCGAGCACCATCGCCAATAACCCAGCCAGCACCCCACGCGACATCGCTAGCGCGACTCCCAGCAGCGTCCCCAGAATTGCCGACGCCAACCCGGCCATCAGGCTGATCGCCAACGTCAACGCAGCACCGCCCAAAGGCCCGTCCGGGAAGGTGCCCCACAGCAGGTAGCCCAGGTTTTCCTGGATAACGGTAAAGTCCATCTTAGTGTCCCCCCAGCGGTTTACGCTGTTGACGCCACATGCCCCAACCTTCCAACAGGGCAATAATGGCGATATACAACACCGTTGCCACGCCAAACGCCTGGAAGGTCCGCAAGGTTTCGGTTTCCACCTGGCGCGAAGCGTAAGACAGCTCAGCCAGGCCGATCGCCATAGTCAGCGACGAGTTCTTAATCACGTTCATGTACTGCCCCAGCAACGGCGGGAAAGCGATTTTCAGCGCCTGCGGCAGCACCACATAGCGCATCGATTGCCAGCCGGTCAGCCCTAACGCGTAGGCCGCATGCTTTTGCCCTCTGGCGACGCCACGGATGCCGGAGCGGATCTCTTCGGCAATAAACGCGGTGGAATAAAGCGTCAGGCCGAAGAAGCCCGCCAGGAATTCAAACGAGGGCCAGTCGAACAGGCCTAACTGATGGGGGGTATTCAGCCATTGCATGGCGAAGGAGGGCAGGATTTGCCCGGCGGCAAAATACCAGAAGAACAGTTGCACCAGCAGAGGAGTATTGCGAAATAGTGCGCTGTAGGCCACCGCCAGCCAGCTTAACGGGCGCAGGCTGCTGTCCCGCATCGCCGCCAGGCCAAAACCCAGCAGCGTTGCCGCCAGCCCGGCACAGGCCGACAGCCATAAGGTCATCAAGAAGCCATTCCATAGCCAGCTCAGATACTGCGGCGCCAACAGCCAGTCTGAGAGTTGTTGCAGATTCATGCGAGGTACTTCCCCTCACCCCAACCCTCTCCGCCACTATACAAAACCGGGGTAGAGGGAGAAGGGAGATTAGGCTTTAGGTTGCTGATCCAACGGGCCGATCTTGAAATCGCCACGCGGTTGGGCGGATTTGGTTTCCGGGCCGAACCAGCGATCGTAAATCTTCACCGCATCGCCCTCTTTTTCCAGTTTGATCAAGGTGTCGTTGATGGTGGCCGTCAGACGTTCTTCGCCTTTTGGAATGCCAACGCCTTGATACTCTTTGGTGATGCTGAACGGAGAGATTTCAAAGTCGGCTTTTTGCGCGGCTGGCAGGTTGCCCAGCAGGCCAACCAGCTTGGCATCGTCCTGAGTAATAGCCTGCACGTTGCCGTTACGCAAGGCGACAAACGCCAGTGGGGTATCGTCGTAAGAGATCACTTTGGCCGTTGGATAGTGCTCACGCAGGGTAATTTCCTGCACGGTGCCTTTATCTGCACCGATGCGTAGCTTCTTGATGTCTTCCGGGGTTTTCAGCACGCCCTTATGGGCAATGAATTTCTGGCCGGTAGCAAAATACGGCACGCTGAAATTCACTTCTTTGGCACGCTCGTCGGTGATGGTGAAGTTGGCCGCGATCAGATCAACCTTTTTTGACACCAGCAGAGGAATCCGGTTAGCCGGGTTGGTGGCGCGCAGTTCAACCTTGACGCCCAGCGCCTTACCGATAGCCTCGGCCACGTCCACGTCATAACCCACCAGCTTTTTGCTTTGCGGATCGACATAACCAAACGGTGGGTTACTGTCGAATACCGCAATACGCACCACGCCAGCTTTTTGAATATCATCGAGTTTATCGGCATGTGCCACACCGGTGGCAAGGCTGGTCAGGCTGGCTAACAGAGATAAGGCTAAGACGCGCTGTTTCATGAAAAGCTCCCAAGTGATTGATGTCCCGCTGGCTGATAAGCTAGCAAGCCTCACTTAGGTCAGGAAATAATATTAAACGCTATAGTTATAACCTTTTTAACTTTACGGTTTTTAAATGGCATAAAGGCGCCATTTTCAGCGCCTTGTGGAATAACTCACTGGTTGAATTACGCTTTTTTCTCGTCTTTACCGTCTGACAACAGCTTGTCCAGCGCATCGCCACCGATATGGCGGAAATCCTGGCCTTTGACGAAGTAGAAGATGAATTCGCAAATATTCTGGCAGCGATCGCCGATACGCTCGATAGAGCGGGCACAGAACAGCGCCGTCAGCACGCTCGGAATGGTGCGCGTATCTTCCATCATGTAGGTCATCAACTGGCGCACGATGCCTTCATATTCCTGATCGACCTTCTTGTCTTCGCGGTAAATCCGGATCGCTTCATCCAGATCCATACGCGCAAAGGCATCCAGCACGTCGTGCAGCATCTGCACGGTATGGCGGCCCAGTGACTCCAGGCTGACCAGCAACGGCTGATGCTGGTGCGAGAATTTCTCCAGTGCGGTGCGACAGATTTTGTCCGCTACGTCGCCGATACGTTCCAGCTCGGAAATGGTCTTGATGATCGCCATCACCAGGCGCAGATCGCTGGCGGTCGGCTGGCGTTTGGCAATGATACGCACACAGGCTTCATCAATCGCCACTTCCATCATATTGACCTTGGCATCACCCTCGATCACCCGTTTGGCCAGTTCACCGTCCTGGTTATGCATCGCGGTAATGGCGTCGGTCAGCTGTTGCTCCACCAGCCCGCCCATGGTCAGCACCTGGGTGCGGATGTGCTCGAGTTCAGCGTTGAACTGGCCGGAAATGTGTTTGTTTAAATTCAGGTTATCCATGATGCATCCTAATCAACCATAGCGGCCAGTAATGTAGTCTTCGGTCTGCTTCTTCTGTGGCGCGGTAAACAGAGTGTCAGTATCGCTGAACTCGATCAACTCACCCAGATACATAAATGCGGTGGAGTCGGAACAACGCGCCGCCTGCTGCATATTGTGGGTCACGATCACCACGGTGTAGTCAGATTTCAGCTCGCTGATCAGCTCTTCAATCTTGCCGGTGGAAATTGGATCCAGCGCTGAGCAAGGCTCATCCAGCAACAGCACTTCCGGGCGAATGGCAATGCCGCGCGCAATGCACAGGCGTTGCTGCTGGCCGCCGGACAGGCTGTAACCGCTCTGGTGCAGCTTGTCCTTGGTCTCGTTCCACAGTGCCGCCTTGGTCAGCGCCCATTGGACACGCTCGTCCATATCCGCACGGGACAACTTCTCGAACAGGCGCACGCCAAAGGCGATGTTGTCATAAATCGACATCGGGAACGGCGTTGGCTTTTGGAACACCATACCCACCTTCGCACGCAGCAGCGCGATATCCTGGTTATCCGTCAGGATGTTTTGCCCATCCAGCAGGATATCGCCTTCGGCACGCTGCTCGGGGTAGAGCTGGTACATCTTGTTGAAGGTCCGCAGCAGCGTCGATTTGCCGCAGCCAGACGGGCCAATAAACGCGGTCACCTTGTTCTTGGCGATATCCAGCGTGATGTTTTTCAGCGCATGGAATTTGCCGTAGTAAAAGTTCAGATCGCGTACCTGAATTTTGCTGCTGGAAGTGGAGTCAACCATACTCATCAAGACTTCTCTCTTTTCACGGTGTCGCCTGAGCGGCACCTAAATTTTTATGAATGCTTTTTCTTGGCGAAAATCACACGCGCCAGGATATTCAGTAACAGTACGCACAGGGTGATCAACAGCACCCCGGCCCAGGCCAGCTGTTGCCATTCGGCAAACGGGCTCATGGCAAACTTGAAAATGGTGACCGGCAGGTTGGCGATCGGCTGCATCAGATTGGTGCTCCAGAACTGATTCGACAGCGAGGTAAACAGCAACGGGGCGGTTTCCCCGGCGATACGCGCAATCGCCAGCAGTACGCCGGTGATAATGCCGGAGACCGACGCCTTCAGCGTAATGGCGGAAATCATGCGCCATTTTGGTGTCCCCAACGCATAGGCCGCTTCACGCAGCGTGTCCGGTACCAGCTTGAGCATGTTCTCGGTGGTGCGGATCACGATCGGGATCTGCAACAGGGCCAGCGCAATGATCCCGGCCCAACCGGAGAAGTGCTCCATCTTCGCCACCACCACGGTGTAAACGAACAGGCCCACGACGATCGACGGCGCGGATAACAGAATATCGTTGATAAAGCGGATCACTTCTGCCAACCAGGATTTACGGCCATATTCCGCCAGGTAGATCCCCGCCATGATGCCCAGCGGAGTACCGAAGATGGTCGCCCACAGGATCAGCAAGCCACTACCGGCGATGGCGTTAGCCAGACCACCGCCCGCAGTATTCGGCGGCGGCGTCATTTCGGTAAACAGCGCCAGCGACATACCGTCGATGCCCTTGGTGACGGTCGAGAACAGGATCCACACCAGCCAGAACAAGCCAAAGGCCATAGTCGCCATCGACAGGAACAGCGCCAGACGGTTTTTCTGCCGACGCCAGGCCTGCATTTTACGGCGGCTTTCCGCCAGTGCTACCGGGTTTTGCATATCCATCGTTGCCATGTTAGCGACCCTCACGCTTGGCCAGGCGCATCACCATCAACTTCGACAGCGCCAGGACGATAAAGGTGATCACAAACAGGATCAGCCCAAGCTGCATCAATGCAGAGGTATGTAGCCCAGATTCCGCTTCGGCGAATTCGTTGGCCAACGCCGAGGTGATACTGTTGCCCGGCATATACAGCGAGAAGCTGTCGAGCTGGTAGGTGTTACCGATGATAAAGGTCACCGCCATGGTTTCCCCCAGGGCGCGCCCCAGGCCAAGCATCACGCCGCCAATCACGCCGTTTTTGGTGAACGGCAGCACAATGCGCCAGATCACCTCCCAGGTGGTGCAGCCGATGCCATAGGCCGACTCTTTCATCATCACCGGGGTCTGTTCGAACACATCGCGCATTACCGCCGCAATGTAAGGAATAATCATAATGGCCAGGATCACCCCGGCAGCCAGAATACCGATACCAAATGCCGGGCCGGAGAACAGCTCGCCAACGATCGGGATACCGGACAACACTTCCCCCACCGGGGTCTGGAAATATTTGGCGAACAGCGGGGCAAACACGAACAGGCCCCACATGCCGTAAACGATGCTTGGGATCGCCGCTAACAGTTCTATCGCAATCCCCAATGGGCGCTTGAGCCAGTTAGGGGCCAACTCGGTCAGGAACAGGGCAATACCAAAACTGACCGGCACGGCGATAATCAGCGCAATCACCGAGGTGACGACCGTGCCGTAGATCGGCACCAGCGCACCAAACTGCTCGGCTGGCGCATCCCACTCTTTGGTCCACAGGAAGGCAAAACCGAACTTCTGCATGCTTGGCCAGGAGGCGATAATCAGCGAAACGATAATGCCGCCCAGCAACAATAGGGTAATCAGCGCCGCCAGTCTGACCAGCGCGCTGAAGATGATGTCACCGTTTTTACCCGGTGCTTTAATGGTCGGCTTGTACTCAGCCATAGATTACTCTTCTGTTTAAAGCTTGAAGGGCCCGGCACGCCAGGCCCCGACAGTCAGGTTGAGGCACGGTCTTCCGCACCCCCTGCGTTGTTAGAACAAGGCCTTACCGGAGCTGTCTTTGATGTTGGTTTTCCAGGCAGCACGGATTTGCTCAACCACTTCGGCAGGCAAGGCGGCGTAATCCAGTTCGCTAGCCTGTTTGGCACCGGTCTTGTAAGCCCAGTCAAAGAACTTCAGCACTTCTGCGCCCTGCTCAGGCTTCTTCTGCTCTTTGTGCACCAGGATGAAGGTGGTGGAGGTGATTGGCCAGACGTTGTCGCCTTTCTGGTTGGTCAGATCCTGCGCGAAGGTTTTGCTCCAATCCGCGCCTTTGGCTGCGGCGCTGAAGCTCTCTTCGGTTGGGCTGACCGGTTTGCCATCGGCAGACACTAATTTAGTGTAGGCCAGGTTGTTCTGCTTGGCGTAAGCGTATTCAACATAGCCGATAGAGCCAGGCAGACGCTGAACGAACGCGGCGATGCCGTCATTGCCCTTGCCACCCAGGCCGGTTGGCCAGTTAACGGTTGAGCCTGCACCAATTTTCTCTTTCCACTGCGCGTTAGCCTTGGCCAGATAGCTGGTGAAGACGAAAGAAGTCCCGGAACCATCAGCACGACGCACCACGGCGATAGCCTGATCCGGCAGCTTGACGCCCGGGTTCAGTTTAACGATCGCCGGGTCATTCCATTTTTTGATGTTGCCCAGGTAGATATCACCCAGGGTTTGACCATCCAGAGTCAGCTCACCGGATTTGATGCCCGGAATATTCACCGCCAGTACCACGCCACCGATCACGGTAGGGAACTGGAACAGGCCGTCCGCAGCCAGTTTTTCATCGGACAGCGGGGCATCAGAAGCACCAAAGTCAACGGTGTTGGCGATGATTTGCTTCACACCACCAGAAGAACCAATCCCCTGATAGTTAACCTTGTTGCCGGTTTCTTTCTGATAAGAATCTGCCCACTTGGCATACACCGGAGCGGGGAATGTCGCACCTGCACCGGTCAGGCTAGCAGCAGCGAAGGCGGACACAGAGGCCAAAGAGAAAGTCGCTGCCACAATACTGGCGACGGTGGTACGCATCAGTTTCATAATCCCTCCTAATGGGATATTTCAAAAATCGACTTTGAGTCGTTTTCATCAGAGTAAGTATTGCTGCAGGAGGGAAAATAGGACAGTTTGGTGACAGTAAAATGTACGAAATATGACAGTTATATTACAGCGGAGGGTGATTGATATTTATTTGATTAAAATCAGTAAGATGATGTCATTTTTAGACAAAAAACAATCTGCAAAAATCTGCCTGTTGCTGCACTATCTCTCTGAATATGAGCGGTTTTCGCTCTTTTTTACACGCTTGTCATATTGCCAATCGCTGGCGCACTATCCCCAAGTTGCAGGGTGATATCTTGATAACGTTCATAACTGATAGCGCTTCAATAACGGCTGATAGACCTTGCGGGAAAGCCAGGAAATCACCGCCCAAACGCTACGCTGATAAACGTTCAGGTGCCGGACATAGACCATGCTGTATTCAATCTCCGGTTGGCAACCGCGAACCCGCTTAAAATCTGGTGCGCCGGAACTCAAATTGAGAAACAGCTTGTGCTCCATGGCGTAACGTAACGCAAAGGCGAGCAGACGACGATATAGCGCCAATGATGTGGGTAATTCTGTCCGATAGCCGACGATCGGCACCGTTACCGTCTGTTCCAACTGAACCATTCCCAACACCCCCACCATTTGCTGCTGGTGGAACAAGCCGTACAATTGCAACACACCAAGCTGCGAGGCCTGGGATAAATAACCGGCGGTGAACTGCACATTCTGGCGGCTGTATTTTTCCAGGTAGAGCTGGTTATAGAGGCGTTCGGCACACTGCATTTGTTCGGGATCCTTGGCAGACAGCCGTTTGAACTCCCATCCCATCTGATGCAGTAATTTGTCATCCCGGCGCGCGTTGATTTTACCCCACCAGCGTAAAGGATCGTCCAGGCAATAGACCTGACGGCTGACGATAGGCAGCCAACCTTGCTGGGAGAGTCGTGCCAACAGCTCAGGAGTCTGCTGCCCATTAAGTGAACGGATCATCAAAGTATGCTGGGGATAGCGCTGCAATGCCTGTTGCCGCAACGCGTCGGTATCCAGATATTGCCAATGGCTGCTGGTCAAATTGGTGGAAAGGCACTGATTATTCAGCACCTGGAGCCGATCGACGTGTGCCAGCAATAGAGGCCATTTCAGCAACAGCGTCAACCCATTGCACAGGGCCCGCAACGCGCCGTTATCGATTTTAATAATTTCATCCCGCGCGTAATCGACGATCAGTGCCAGCGGGGAAACCACGTAGCAGTTACCGGGTACGTAATCATTGACCGTCGCCGGTATCCAGAAGCCATCCTGCTGATACTCGGTCATCGACGTCTGGAGGTTGGCAATTATGCCTGGCTGTTGCAACAGTGTCAGTTGCAGGCGCTGCCAATGATTAACCTGTTCCATGCTAACCGTCCCACTCGATATCAAAGGTGCTGGCATCGGTGAGAGGCCGCCGATAGCGTAAGCTGCGGTATCCCATTTCCAACAACGCACACCACTGCGCTCCGGCACTTATCGGCCAACGGTGATCGTTGAGCAGATTAGGCGCTTGGCGAAAGTCCCGCCATAGCGTCACCAACTGCTTATCGCGCCAAGCCTGCCAGGCAAAGAATAACAGTATGATCACGCCCACATGTCCCGCCTTGGGCGGCGCTGGCTGGTATTGCAATTGCCCATCGGCAGCGATGGACATCTGAGCCCCCAGCAAATGCAGGCCGCTGGTGGCCCTGGGATTACACTCAATAACAAAAATCACCCCGTCCTGTTCGATAAAATCGAACGCCACCTGGCCATGAAAGCCGGTTTTCTCCCCAAACTGACGGACAAAATCGTCCAGCCTCCGGTCCTGATGAGGGACAAAGTAACTACCTGCAGCCTGATTGAAGCAGTATTTGGGTTGATAAGCCTGATGCGCGATCAGCCTGCCGTGTTCGAACACGGCATAGTTGCACAAAGCCACACCCTCTAATTTCTGCTGCTGCACCCATGGGATATGCTCGTTGAGCTGCCGATCGTTCAACACACCCGGGTTTGGGGTACGGATCACTCGGCGACCAAAGCGTGAATAAACCGGTTTCAAAATGGTCTGAGGATCGTCGGTAATTTGCGAGCAAGAGGTCAGCATTCGGGTTGCGGGAGTCCGCACCTCACCCAATCCCGTTAACAGGCTCAGGCTTTGGTACTTATGATGCAGTTCAAATAGCAACCGCCGTTCAGGTATCAGCCACTCGGTAGGCCCGATATACGTAGCAAACGCCTGGGAGAGGTAGAAGATCTCTTCGCAGGTGGGGATCAGCAGCCCAATAGCATGTTGGTCGAGATAGCCTTGCAGTTGCTGTTGATAACCGGCAAGGTCCTGGCGTGGGGAGGGAAGCCGTAGATAACCTTCAATCCCTTGTAAAAAGCGGCCCAGCGGCCACCTCAGGCTATCCGCTAACCAGACGCGGTGCCCGCTACGCAACGCAATACGCGCCCACTCAATCGCAACAGGTGCGCGTGCTCCTGTAATCAAAATATTCATTATCTACGTATTCCCTTCCCTGTAGCATCACCCGCCAATCATAGCGTTAATGGTAAAACTGGGGCTAAAAAAATACCGTGTTGAGTAACCCAACACGGTATTCATAGCAGGAGGGTTAGCGATTATTCCACAGTAACGGATTTCGCCAGGTTACGTGGCTGATCCACATCGGTGCCTTTGATCAGAGCGACGTAGTAAGACAACAACTGTAACGGCACGGTGTAGAAGATCGGTGCAACTATATCTTCAACATGCGGCAGTGGGATGATGGTCATCCCTTCGCTACTGACGAAACCGGCATCCTGATCGGCGAACACATACAGCTGGCCACCACGAGCACGCACCTCTTCGATATTGGATTTAAGCTTCTCCAACAGCTCGTTGTTAGGCGCAACCACGATCACCGGCATGTCGGCATCGATCAACGCCAGCGGGCCGTGCTTAAGCTCACCGGCTGCGTACGCCTCTGCGTGGATATAGGAGATCTCTTTGAGCTTCAGCGCCCCTTCCATAGCGATCGGGTATTGATCGCCACGGCCAAGGAACAGTGCGTGATGCTTGTCAGAGAAACCTTCCGCCAGCGCTTCGATGCTCTTATCCAGTGACAGCATCTGCTCGATACGCGCAGGCAACGCTTGCAGACCGTGCACAATGTCATGCTCTACGCTTTCCGCCATCCCTTTCAGACGGCCCAGTCGCGCCACCAGCATCAACAACACAGCAAGCTGGGTGGTAAAGGCTTTGGTCGAGGCAACGCCGATTTCGGTACCGGCCTTGGTCATCAGCGCCAGGTCAGACTCACGCACCAGGGAAGAACCTGCCACGTTGCACACGGCCAGGGAACCCAAATAGCCCAGCTCTTTGGACAAGCGCAGCGCTGCCAACGTATCGGCGGTCTCACCGGATTGAGACAGGGTGATGATCAGGCTGCCTGGGCGCACCGCTGACTTGCGATAACGGAATTCAGAGGCGATCTCGACGTCACAAGGCACACCGGCCAGCGACTCGAACCAGTAACGTGCCACCATCCCGGAGTGGTAAGAAGTCCCACAGGCGATGATCTGTACGTGCTGCACTTTTGACAGCAGTTCGTCGGCGTGCGGACCAAGCTCACTCAGGTCGATCTTGCCATGGCTGAAACGCCCCTCAAGGGTGTTTTTCAGCGCCATTGGCTGCTCAAAAATCTCTTTTTGCATGTAATGACGGTACGCACCTTTATCACCGGCGTCGTATTGCACCTGAGATTCGATCTCTGGGCGCTCAATCGCATTACCTTGCTTGTCAAAAATGCTGACGGTGCGGCGGGTCACTTCTACTACGTCACCTTCTTCCAGGAAGATAAAGCGACGGGTTACCGGCAGCAGGGCCAGTTGGTCAGAGGCAATGAAATTTTCGCCCACGCCACGGCCAATCACCAGCGGGCTACCTGAACGGGCAGCTACCAATACGCTAGGATCGCGGCTGTCCATCACCACGGTGCCATAAGCGCCACGCAGCTGTGGGATCACACGCTGTACCACTTCCAGCAGTGTACCGCCCTGCTTCTGTTCCCAATGCACCAGGTGAGCAATCACCTCGGTATCGGTTTCAGAACTGAAGTGATAACCACGCTCAATCAGCTGTTCGCGCAGCGGTTCGTAGTTTTCGATAATGCCGTTATGCACCACCGCGATGTAATCTGAAACATGAGGATGCGCGTTCGCCTCCGAAGGCTCACCGTGCGTCGCCCAGCGGGTATGGGCAATCCCGGTACCGCCGTGCAAATCCTGTTGCTCTGCCGCTTCAGCCAGTTTTTGTACCTTGCCGACACGACGCAAACGGCTGACGTTACCCTCGCTATCCACCACGGCCAGACCCGCTGAGTCATAGCCCCGGTATTCCAGGCGGCGTAAACCTTCCAGCAGGATCTCGGCGATATCACGTTGCGCTACTGCACCTACAATTCCACACATTAGTCGTATTCCTAATTAAGTGCCTTTCAGGGCACTTGCGATGCCTTGACCTGATTTTTGCCGGTTTTACCGTGCTTCCCCGAGCCTGTAGAGAATGGGGATTATTATGTTTTGCTCTGTGCTCTTTAGCGAAAGTACAGAGCAAAACAGTGATGCCCTCACCCTAACCCTCTCCCACAGGGAGAGGGGATCGATCGAGAGTGTCTGAAATTACGTCTTCTACATCAGCACCGGCTGATTCACCTTGATTGAAGGGGCGATCGCGGTTGCTATGATTACCCCTGCTATCCCAACAGAGCAGGGGCTAACAGCTCCCTCTCCCTGTGGGAGAGGGTTGGGGTGAGGGGGCCTACTTCTTCTTGGTTGGACGCTGCCAGCCTTGAATGTGCACCTGCTTGACCCGGCTCAACACCAGCTCATTATCCGCAATATCACGGGTCACCGTGGTACCGGCAGCGATCGTCACCCCTTTGCCTACGGTGACCGGAGCCACCAACTGAGTGTCCGAGCCGACAAACACGCCGTCGCCGATAATGGTTTTATGCTTGTTGGCACCGTCGTAGTTGCAGGTGATAGTACCGGCACCGATATTCACATCATCGCCAATTTCGGCGTCGCCCAGATAGCTCAGGTGACCAGCTTTGGAACCTTTGCCCAGGCGGGCCTTTTTGATTTCCACGAAGTTGCCGACGTGGGCACCTTCTGCCAGTTCGGCACCAGGGCGCAGACGGGCAAATGGGCCAACGGTACAGGCCGCTTCCAGCTGCGCATCTTCTAGCACGCTGTAAGGGCTGATCTCGCAGTCGTCGCCAATCACGCAGTTTTTCAGCACGCAGCCGGAACCAATCTTCACGCGGTTACCCAGCTTGACCTTGCCTTCGATAATCACGTTGGCATCGATGGAGATATCGCGGCCATGTTCCAGCTCGCCACGCAGATCGAAGCGCGCCGGATCCAGCAGCATCACGCCAGCCAGCAATAGCTTCTCTGCCTGCTCGGCCTGATACACGCGTTCAAGCTGCGACAGTTGCAGGCGGTTATTCACGCCTTCAACTTCGCTCAGGCGCGCCGGGTGTACGGCCTCAATCTTGTTACCTTCAGCATGCGCCAGGGCAATGATGTCGGTGATATAGAATTCACCCTGGGCATTATTATTGTTCAGCTTGCCCAGCCAGCGCTTCAGATCGCGGCCGTTGGCCACCAGAATGCCGGTATTGATCTCATTAATCTGGCGCTGCTCATCATTGGCATCTTTATGTTCGACAATGCCCACCACGGTGCCGTTTTCACGTACGATGCGGCCATAACCGCTCGGGTCTTGCAGCTTCACAGTCAGCAGGCCAATGCCACCCTGAGGTTTGGCTGCCAGCAGGCGCGTCAGCGTCTCGACGGCGATCAGTGGCACATCGCCATACAGCATCAACACGTCTTCATCATCGGCAAAATGCGGAGCCGCCTGCTGCATCGCATGGCCGGTTCCCAACTGCTCAGCCTGTAACACCCAGTTTAGAGCATCATTGCGCAGGGTGCTTTTCAGCAACTCGCCGCCGTGGCCGTAAACCAGATGGACATTTTGGGCACCCAGCTTCATGGCAGCATCAATGACGTGCTGCACCATTGGCTTACCCGCCAGCGGATGTAACACCTTGGGAAGGTCGGAATACATGCGTGTTCCCTTGCCCGCGGCGAGGATAACCACGCTCATTGCGCTGTTAGACATAAGCAACCTGATAACTCCATTTTGATGGACGAAAGTAAACCCGTTTGATGACGGAATTACTACATATTTCTCTACACGAATCCGGCGCAGGCCGCATGGCTCCTAGCCTGCCGCCAATGGCTGCAATCCAACCGTACAGCGAAAAAACTGTCGGTGATCGGCGACGCTTAATTCCACTGGCAGCGCTAATACAGCACAATGCCTGGCCGGTTGAAACGCTTATTTTAAAACAAAAAAAAAGCGACCCACAGGGGCCGCTTTCTTATTTCCACACGCTGCAGGCAACGTGGGAGTTTACATCGCTTTTCTGGTGAGCTCGATAACGCGCAGTTTCGCGATCGCTTTCGCCAGTTCAGCAGATGCCTGAGCATAGTCGACATCGCCATGAGAGCTACGGATGTGCTCTTCAGCTTTACGCTTAGCTTCCAGCGCTCTCGCTTCGTCGAGGTCCGTTCCACGGATGGCAGTGTCCGCCAGCACGGTTACCACGCTCGGCTGTACCTCAAGGATACCGCCGGACAGGTAGATGAACTCTTCTTCACCGTGCTGTTTAACAATACGCACCATGCCAGGCTTGATGGCAGTCAGCAGCGGCGCATGGCCAGGGAAGATCCCCAGTTCGCCTTCGCTGCCTGTCACCTGGATCTTCTGCACCAGGCCGGAAAACATCTGTTTTTCCGCGCTGACGACATCCAGATGGTAAGTCATAGCCATATCACCCTCCTCTCAAGGCGTTACAGTTTCTTGGCTTTTTCCACTGCTTCTTCAATGGTGCCAACCATGTAGAACGCCTGCTCCGGCAGGTGGTCATAGTCGCCGTCCATAATGCCTTTGAAACCACGGATGGTATCTTTCAGCGATACGAACTTGCCCGGAGAACCGGTAAAGACTTCTGCCACGAAGAACGGCTGAGACAGGAAACGTTGGATTTTACGCGCACGGGATACAACCAGCTTGTCGTCTTCTGACAGCTCGTCCATACCCAGGATGGCGATGATATCTTTCAGTTCCTGATAGCGTTGCAGAATAGACTGCACGCCACGCGCTACGTCGTAGTGCTCCTGGCCAACTACCAGCGGATCCAGCTGACGGCTGGTGGAATCCAGCGGGTCAACGGCCGGGTAGATACCCAGAGAAGCGATGTTACGGCTCAGTACCACGGTTGCATCCAAGTGAGCAAAGGTGGTGGCTGGTGATGGGTCAGTCAAGTCATCCGCAGGAACGTAAACGGCCTGCACAGAGGTGATTGAACCGGTCTTGGTAGAGGTGATACGTTCTTGCAGAACACCCATCTCTTCCGCCAGCGTTGGCTGATAACCTACTGCCGATGGCATACGGCCCAGAAGTGCGGACACTTCGGTACCGGCCAGGGTATAACGGTAGATGTTATCGACGAACAGCAGTACGTCACGACCTTCGTCACGGAACTTCTCAGCCATGGTCAGGCCGGTCAGCGCAACGCGCAGACGGTTACCTGGTGGCTCGTTCATCTGGCCGTAAACCAGGGAAACTTTGTCCAGTACGTTGGAGTCGGTCATTTCGTGGTAGAAGTCGTTACCCTCACGAGTACGTTCACCCACGCCCGCAAACACAGAATAACCGGAGTGCTCGATCGCGATGTTACGGATCAGCTCCATCATGTTTACGGTTTTACCTACACCAGCACCACCGAACAGACCGACTTTACCCCCCTTGGCGAACGGGCAGATCAGGTCCATTACCTTGATACCGGTTTCCAGCAGATCCTGGGAGCTGGACAACTCTTCGTAGCTTGGCGCCGGGCGGTGAATAGCCCAACGTTCTTCTTCGCCGATGTCGCCCTTCATGTCGATTGGTTCACCCAATACGTTCATGATACGGCCCAGGGTAGCTTTACCTACCGGTACTTCAATCGGGTGCTGCAGGTCGGTTACGGCCAGACCACGACGCAGACCGTCTGAGGTCCCCATTGCGATACAGCGAACCACGCCGCCACCCAGCTGTTGCTGAACTTCCAGCACCAATTTCTCGGTGCCGTTTGCAACCTCAAGAGCGTTGTACACTTTCGGTACGGCATCCTGAGGGAACTCGACGTCCACCACGGCGCCGATTACCTGGATAATCTTTCCAGTAGCCATCTTGAATCCTCTACGTAATTCGTAAACCTAGCTTAAACCGCGGAGGCTCCCGAAACGATCTCGGTGAGTTCCTGAGTGATGCTGGCCTGACGCGCCTTGTTGTATACCAACTGCAGCTCTTTGATCAGGCTACCGCCGTTATCGGTTGCGGCTTTCATCGCTACCATTCGTGCGGCCTGCTCGCTGGCCAGGTTTTCCACGACGCCCTGATAAACTTGCGATTCCACATAACGGCGCAGCAAGGTATCAAGCAGCACTTTTGGATCGGGTTCATACAGGTAATCCCAGGATTTTTTCTTCAGTTCACTGTCATCAGAAGGTGGCAATGGCAGAAGTTGCAGTAACTGCGGTTCCTGGGACATCGTATTAACAAATTTGTTGCTGACAACGTACAGCTTGTCTAAACGACCTTCGTCGTAGGCTTGCAGCATCACTTTCACTGGACCGATCAGATCCGACAGGGAAGGGTTATCCCCCATGCCGGTCACCTGGGCAACCACGTTGCCGCCCACGGAACCAAAGAAAGAGGCTGCTTTTGAGCCAATCAGCGCTAAATCAGCTTCAACGCCTTTTTCAGACCAGCCTTTCATCTCTGCCAACAGCTTCTTGAACAGGTTGATGTTCAAGCCGCCGCAGAGACCACGGTCAGTAGACACCACCAGATACCCGACGCGCTTAACGTCACGCTCATCCAGGTACGGGTGCTTATATTCCAGATTCCCTAAAGCCAGGTGACCAATCACCTCGCGCATGGTCTCTGCATAAGGACGGCTGGCCGCCATGCGTTCCTGCGATTTACGCATTTTGGAGGCGGCGACCATTTCCATCGCTTTAGTGATCTTCTGCGTGTTTTGCACGCTGGCGATCTTACTACGTATCTCTTTTGCGCCGGCCATCTCTGCTTCTCCTCATTGCCAGCGGCCTGCCGTCTTGCAACGGCAGGCCGCTATGCGTTACCAGGACTGGGTTGCCTTGAAGGTATCGAGGATGCCTTTCAGCTTGCCTTCGATCTCATCGTTATAAGCACCAGTTTGGTTGATGTGGTTCAGCAGTTCGGCATGCTCGCGATCCGCAAAAGCAACCAGAGCGGCTTCGAAGCTGACGACTTTCGCCACTTCTACGTCGTTCAGGTAGCCACGCTCGGCGGCAAACAGCACCAGAGACTGTTGTGCGACGGACATCGGCGCATACTGTTTCTGTTTCAGCAGCTCGGTCACTTTCTGACCGTGGCTCAGCTGTTTACGCGTTGCATCGTCCAGATCGGAAGCGAACTGAGAGAACGCAGCCAGTTCACGATACTGCGCCAGAGCGGTACGAATACCACCGGACAGTTTTTTCATGATCTTGGTCTGTGCTGCACCACCCACACGGGATACGGAAATACCCGGGTTAACCGCCGGACGAATACCAGAGTTAAACAGGTTGGATTCCAGGAAGATCTGACCATCGGTAATCGAGATTACGTTGGTCGGAACGAACGCGGAAACGTCACCCGCCTGGGTTTCAATGATCGGCAGAGCGGTCAGTGAACCGGTTTTGCCTTTGACTTCACCTTTGGTGAAGGCTTCAACGTAGTCGGCGTTAACACGCGCAGCACGCTCCAGCAAACGGGAGTGGAGGTAGAATACGTCGCCTGGGTAAGCTTCACGACCTGGTGGACGGCGAAGCAGCAGGGAGATCTGACGGTAAGCAACAGCCTGTTTGGACAGGTCATCGTATACGATCAGCGCATCTTCACCGCGGTCACGGAAGTATTCGCCCATTGCGCAACCGGCATATGGCGCCAGGTATTGCAGTGCAGCGGATTCTGACGCGGTAGCCACAACCACGATGGTGTTGGCCAGTGCGCCGTGCTCTTCCAGCTTGCGTACCACGTTAGCGATGGTAGACGCTTTCTGGCCGATAGCTACGTAAACGCATTTGATGCCGGAATCGCGCTGGTTGATGATCGCATCGATCGCCAGGGCAGTTTTACCGGTTTGACGGTCGCCGATCACCAGCTCACGCTGGCCACGACCGATTGGGATCATGGCGTCGACCGATTTGTAGCCGGTCTGTACAGGTTGATCAACAGACTGACGCTCGATAACGCCAGGTGCGATAGTTTCAACCGGAGAGAAACCGTCATGTTCAACCGGGCCTTTACCGTCGATAGGTGCACCCAGGGTGTTGACCACACGGCCCAGCAGACCACGGCCAACTGGAACTTCCAGAATACGGCCGGTACATTTTACCTTCATGCCTTCGGCCAGATCCGAATACGGACCCATTACCACGGCACCTACAGAGTCACGCTCCAGGTTCAATGCAATTGCGTAACGGTTGCCTGGCAGTGCGATCATTTCGCCCTGCATAACCTCGGCCAAACCGTGTACGCGGATGATCCCGTCGCTGACGGAAACGATGGTACCTTCATTGTGAGCTTCGCTCACTACATTGAACTGAGCAATGCGCTGCTTGATCAGTTCGCTGATTTCGGTGGAATTCAGTTGCATGCTCCAGTCCCCTTAAGACTGCAAGACGTCTGCCAGGCGCTCGAGACGGCCACGTACGCTGCCATCGATCACCAGATCACCGGCACGGATAATGACACCGGCCAGTACAGACTTGTCAATTTTGCAATTCAGCTTAACTTTGCGTGACAGACGTTTTTCCATCGCAGCGATAATCTTGGCTTGCTGTGTGTCGTTCAGTGCGCTCGATGAGAGCACCTCGACTTCGACGGTGGATTCCAGCGCGGCGCGCAGTTCGATGAACTGTTGCAGCACCGCAGGAAGGACCAGTAAACGCCCATTTTCGGCCATTACACGGATAAAGTTCTGGCCATGTTCGTCGAGCTCATCGCCACAAACCGCAATAAACGTGTTGGACAAGGTTTCAGGTGCAACAGCACCGGAAAGCAGTTCCGCCATCTGTTCATTACGCGTGACAACAGCAGTAAACGCCAGCATTTGCTGCCAGCGTTCTACGCCTTGGTTCTCAACGGCAAAGTCAAAAGCTGCTTTGGCGTAGGGGCGAGCTACGGTGATAAATTCAGACATCAGCCCCTCCCTCCTTACAGTTCAGCGACCAGTTTATCAACGATGTCGCTGTTAGCAGCTTCATCCACGGAACGTTCGATGATCTTCTCGGCACCGGCAATTGCCAGCATCGCGACTTGCTTACGCAACTCTTCACGAGCGCGCTTACGTTCGGCTTCGATCTCAGCCTGAGCCTGCGCCACGATTTTGTTACGTTCCTGCTCGGCTTCTGCTTTCGCTTCGTCCACGATCTGAGCTTTGCGTTTGTTTGCTTGCTCAATAATCGCCTGGGCTTCCGCTTTGGCAGTTTTCAGCTGGTCGGTCGCATGGGCTTGCGCTAAGTCCAAATCTTTTTTGCCACGTTCTGCGGAAGCGAGGCCATCAGCAATTTCTTTCTGACGCTTCTCGATGGCAGCCATAATTGGCGGCCATACATACTTCATGCAGAACCAGACAAACAGGATGAACGCGATAGCCTGGCCGAGGATTGTTGCGTTAAGATTCACAGCACAATGCCTCTTTAAAAGTTAATAATGTGGTTTCTTTGTAGAGTGTGAACCCTACTTACGCGACAGCAAACATCACGTACAAACCCAGACCAACAGCGATCATCGGGATGGCGTCAACCAGGCCCATAACGATAAAGAACTGTGTACGCAACAGAGGGATCAGATCAGGTTGACGTGCAGCGCCTTCCAAGAATTTACCACCCAGGATGCCGATACCGATCGCAGCACCGATTGCCGCTAACCCCATCATAATAGCGGCAGCCATGTACAGCAGATCCATATTCAGGTTTTCCATGACAGTCTCCAGTTTGTTTCAGTTTAATAGTGCAAGTGTTTTAAGAAAATCAGTGCTCTTCAGATGCCATCGACAGATAGACAATCGTCAGAACCATGAAAATAAAGGCTTGAAGCGTAATGATCAGGATGTGGAAGATTGCCCAAGGCAAACTCAGCATCCACTGTGACCACCACGGCAACAGACCAGCAATCAGGATGAAGATCAACTCACCCGCATACATGTTGCCGAACAGTCGCAGACCCAGTGAAACAGGTTTGGACAGCAGGCTGACACCTTCAAGGATCAGGTTAATGGGAATAAATACCGGGTGGTTGAACGGCTGCATGGTTAACTCTTTGACGAACCCACCAATGCCTTTCATTTTAATGCTATAGAACAGGATCAGGACAAATACGGCCAACGCCATCGACAACGTGATGTTCACGTCGGCGGTAGGCACCACACGCAGTGCTGGCAGGCCAAGGTAATGCTCACCGATGAACGGCAGAAGGTCGACCGGGATCAGGTCCATCAGGTTCATCAGGAATACCCAGACGAACACCGTCAGTGCCAGCGGAGCAATGACCTTGCTCTTGCCGTGGTACATATCTTTTACGCTGTTGTCGACAAAGCCAACGATCAGCTCAACGGCGGTTTGCAACTTTCCGGGCACGCCGCTGGTGGCGTTTTTGGCTACCTTGCGGAATACCGCCAGAAAGACCACCCCGAGGACAATGGAGAAAAACATCGAGTCGACGTTAATCGACCAGAACCCCGTCCCGACCTGAAGCTGCGTCAGGTGGTGACCGATATACTCCTGTGGAGTCAAGACTTCTCCTGCAGACATGATGCCTCTTACCCTTATTTAGTTAAGTTCGGTAACTGTTAATCACGGCTGGTGCCACTATCTGCACAATCAACACCGCTAAATAGGTCAGGCCAAGCGGTACAAACGCCGCTTTGAACACCCCAAGCGCCACGATCAGCAAAACGATGGTGATCACGACCTTTAGCCCTTCACCAATGGCGAACGACCAGGCAACCCGTCCGGGTGCCGGCGTCTGTGCCTGATGACGCAAGGCAAACAGCATAAACATGGCATTGGGTAACCAGGCAGCCAGGCCACCTGCCAGTGCCGAACCGCTCCACTCCAGACTTTTCAGGCCGAAAGCAGCGCTGATCAAAACAAAAGTCATTAACTGCAGCAACAGCAACTTGCGTGCAACTTTTCCGCTGTACAGGGACACAGACATGACGTTTGTTCTCTCCGTACCCCTGAGGGGGTATGCCGACGTATAAAACTGCCTTTGCGGTTCTGAGTCAAGCAGCAAAAAACGTGCAAATTATACGGGCCACTCCAACGAATTCAATCGATAAGTAGCGAAAAGGTGAACAATTATTTAAATTTCCCCTTTTAGGGCTATTTTCACAAGAAAATGGCCGGAATAATCGCTCGCATTTATTTGTCTGACTATTCCACGGTTGCGGTAAGAAACGTGCAACCGATCACAATACTGACTATTAATGAGTTATAGCCCAGGTTCACGACCTAGGTCTTTAGCTTTTTGGGCGATCAAAAAATATTATAAATCAAATCATTACAACGTAACCGTTCAAAAACAATCCTTATACCCCGCAAAAACCTTTTATTGACATTCACAGGAATAATAAAGCAACACTCAATTAACACTGACAGCAAATCGGAATCTTTCACACATTGTTGCTAACGTGACTATCACCTACTGA
This sequence comes from Serratia sp. J2, assembly GCF_046269175.1. NCBI lineage: Bacteria > Pseudomonadati > Pseudomonadota > Gammaproteobacteria > Enterobacterales > Yersiniaceae > Serratia > Serratia sp. J2. The sequence goes on along the minus strand of NZ_JBKABN010000029.1, from coordinate 20,036 downwards.
AATGATGCATTTTTGACATAAGAATGTTAATTAAAAGTAAATAAACGAAAGAAAGGGCCTGTCTGATTAGCCTGCTTGCTATTTACCTTCTGTACCCTACACCAATCACTGATTATTTGATGCTAAGCAATTCTGATTTGGCTTTAGTGGGCTTTCAGGACGATCAAATGGCGCTCGCCATCCAGCTCCGGCACCTGCAAACGCACCACCGACTCCAGAGAAATCCCTTCTGGCAACTGGGCCAACTCGTCTTGCGGGCAAACCCCTTTCAGCGCATAAAAACGCCCCTGCCCTTTGGCTGGCAGGTGGTGACACCAAGCCAACATGTCTTGCAGTGAAGCAAAAGCCCGGCTGATCACACCGTCAAACGGCGGTTCTGCCACAAACTCTTCCACACGGCTCTGTACCGGCTCGATATTGTTCAGCCCCAACTCATGCTGCACCTGTCGCAGAAAGCGTACACGCTTGCCCAGGCTGTCTAACAGGGTGAAATGGGCATCGGGCCGCACGATTGCCAACGGAATGCCTGGCAAACCCGGGCCGGTGCCAACGTCGATAAAGCGTGAACCTGTCAGATGGGCATTCACCACAATGCTGTCCATGATATGACGCACCAGCATTTGCTGCGGATCGCGTACAGAAGTGAGGTTGTAAGCCTTGTTCCACTTGTCGAGCATAGCGACATAGCCCAACAATTGCTGCTTTTGTTGATCGGGAAGCGAAATTCCAGCCGCTGAAAGCAACGAATCCAATTTTTTTTGCACAACAGAGTCCTCTGACAGGCGTGGAACATGCAGGCCAATCTGCAACTGCTCTCTTAGGCAGTCTATGATAATTCAGGCTTGAGATGATGTCAGCGGCCGTTTGCTCAGCAGATAGGCAAACGGCCACTCGGTGAGCGGATTTATGCGCTGCGGCGCAGTAAGCCCTGTTTTTTCAGCCAGATCAGCAAAATAGAGATCGCTGCTGGGGTGATGCCGGAAATGCGCGAAGCCTGACCGATCGAGTTAGGCTTGTGATCGTTCAGTTTGGCGATCACCTCGTTGGACAATCCGGAGACCTGGCGATAATCGAGATCCAGCGGCAGCACGGTGTTCTCGTTGCGCTGTTGTTTGTCGATCTCATCTTGCTGGCGAGCGATGTAGCCTTCGTATTTCACCTGAATTTCCACTTGCTCAGCGGCTTCGGTGTCTGCCAGTGCAGGAGCAAAAGCTGCCACCGCGGTCAGTTGGCCATAATCCATTTCCGGGCGGCGCAGCAGTTCTTCGCCATTGGCTTCACGTGACAGAGGAGCTTTCAGCAGGACGTTAACCTGCTCGACGTTCTCTGAATGCGGGTGCACCCAGATATCACGCAGACGCTGACGTTCCTGTTCGATGTGCTCAAGTTTTTCGCAGTAGCGCTGCCAGCGCTCATCGTCAACCAGCCCCAGTTCACGGCCTTTTTCCGTCAGGCGCAGATCGGCGTTGTCTTCACGCAGCATCAGACGGTATTCGGCACGTGAGGTAAACATGCGGTACGGCTCTTTGGTGCCCAGCGTACTGAGATCGTCCACCAGCACCCCCAGGTAAGCCTGATCGCGGCGTGGTGACCAGCCTTCGTCTTCAACGGCATAACGCCCGGCGTTCAACCCGGCCAACAAGCCCTGCGCAGCAGCTTCTTCGTAACCGGTGGTGCCGTTGATCTGGCCTGCGAAGAACAGCCCTTGAATAAATTTGCTTTCCAATGTGGGCTTCAAATCGCGTGGATCGAAGAAATCGTACTCGATGGCATAGCCAGGGCGAACGATACGGGCATTTTGCATCCCTTCCATCGAACGCACGATCTGCATCTGTACGTCAAACGGCAAACTGGTGGAAATCCCGTTCGGGTAGATCTCGTTACTGGTTAACCCTTCAGGCTCCAGGAAGATCTGGTGCGCATTACGATCGGCAAAGCGCATCACTTTATCTTCGATCGACGGGCAATAGCGTGGGCCGATCCCTTCGATGATCCCGGCATACATCGGGCTACGATCGAGGTTGTTGCGGATCACGTCATGGGTTTTTTCATTGGTGTGCGTGATGTAGCACGGCACCTGTTGTGGATGCTGGCTGGCGTTGCCCAGGAAAGAAAACACTGGAATTGGCGTATCGCCATGCTGCTCAGCCAGAACGCTGAAATCTATGGTGCGTGCATCGATACGGGGAGGTGTACCCGTTTTCAGGCGATTGACACGCAGAGGCAGTTCACGCAGACGCTGTGACAAAGAGATCGACGGAGGATCCCCAGCACGGCCACCGCTGTAGTTTTCCAGGCCGATGTGGATCTTGCCATCCAGGAAGGTGCCTACGGTCAGTACTACCGCTTTGGCACGGAATTTCAGCCCCATCTGGGTCACCGCACCCACCACTCGATCGTTTTCGACGATCAGATCCTCAACCGGTTGTTGGAAGATCATCAGGTTTGGCTGGTTCTCCAATGCGGTACGAACGGCTTGGCGATACAGGACGCGATCTGCCTGAGCTCGAGTGGCTCGCACTGCCGGGCCTTTGCTGGCGTTTAGTATCCTAAACTGGATACCCGCATGGTCGATCGCCTTGGCCATCAGCCCGCCGAGTGCATCGATTTCCTTGACCAGATGCCCTTTCCCGATACCACCGATCGCCGGATTACAGGACATTTGTCCCAGCGTGTCGATATTGTGGGTCAGTAATAAAGTCTGACGTCCCATACGTGCCGCAGCCATGGCGGCTTCGGTTCCGGCATGGCCACCACCGATGATAATGACGTCAAATTGCTCTGGATAAAACATGGAACAGCACCTCGGAGTACTTGCGAACGATCGTTGTTTGCCCTGGGGGGAGGATTCTACTCAAGTTTAGTCGATCGACCAAGCGGTCAGGATCTTAGGTAATTAAAAGAAGATCTTTTTTATTTAAAGATCTCTTTATTAGATCTCTTATTAGGATCGCGATCCTCTGTGGATAAGTGGTTATTCCACAGAAAGATCAGCCGATTAAGCAGGATCGTTTGCTGTGAATGATCGGTGATCCTGGCCAGTATAAGCTGGGATCTAAATGGCATGTTATCCACAGGACAGAAAGCGTACGACGGTTGTTATTGGGATAACTACCGCTTATACCCTGCTTTCGAGCCTAGTTATACACAATCGTTCGCGCGATCTTTAACCGAATTAGAGTAAAATAATCCAATTCTTCAGCCATTCTTCGGCAGGATCCTCGGGAATTTCATGTTGGGTCACGTCGATCTCGAGACGATCGCCGATCCTTTTCGCTCCACGAGCCTGGAAAAGATCGTCGATCTGTTTGATCGCACCACAGAAGGTATCGTACTCAGAACTGCCCAAACCGACGGCACCGAACTGCACCTGCGATAAATCAGGTTGCTGCTCTGCCAGTTGTTCTAACAGCGGCTGCAAGTTATCTGGTAAATCACCGGCACCGTGAGTGGAGGAAACCACCAGCCACCGGCCCGACAGCGTCAATTCATCCAATTCAGGGCCATGCAGCATTTCCGTTGAGAAACCTGCTTCTTCAAGTTTCTCGGCCAAATGTTCAGCCACGTATTCTGCGCTGCCAAGCGTGCTGCCACTGATCAGAGTAATGTCTGCCATGAATGAATGATCCCAACCTTAAACTCAAGAGGCCGTATTGTACTCTGTGAATCAGCTGGGATCTACCTGTGGATAATATGGGTATAACGATCTTATCTAGTACAGAGTCTGCGATTAAGGCGTTAATTTCTCACAGAATAACGGTATTCTCTTTGTGTAATGTTTTGATTTGAGGTTATTTAATCGAGAAAGGGGGGCGGGGTAAGGAAGAAAGCGGCCAGCGTGCCATAAGCTCACTGACCAATAAATTTTTATTACGACACGTAATCTTCGGGTTTAATCGATGATATGAACGGCTGCTCAGGCTGTAGATGAGCAAAGCCACTGAGCATATCTTCACTCAGCTCAATACCGGGGCGTGCTGGCCAAGGTAACGATTTGATTGGCCAATGGCAGTGTTGCTGATAGTCCTTGAACTGCGCTAATCGGCCCTTTACCAAGTCGAAGTCGTTACTCCAAAAGGCATGACCGAGACGGTAGTTCTTATTGAATTCGTCAAAACTGGCAAAGAGTTCATGCGCTATATTGGCTGTTTTCAATATGTTGTCCCAGGCTTCTTGTTCTGCGATCAAACCGGCACAAAAACATGAGCGGCTCAGTGTGATCACCCGCCATAGATCGAAGGCCCAAATCAGCGCTGGCGAGCGTTGCTCCGGGCTTGGGGTTATGCAGCTATGAATATAACCGACAGGCTCTTCAATCAGTGTGGCCAGATTCCTCACCCAGGTATCATCTTCTACCGAATGGCGCATGTCGAAGGCAAAATGCTGGGAGTGCATACCGGCCAAAAGTTTATTCACAGCTTCGCGATAGTGCTTGGCGTCGGCGATGTTCCAGTCATCGTACAACCCTTTAAGGTGATCTTTGGGCTGTGATGGATCCAGCAATGGAAATGTCTTAACGGGATCTTGCAGGCGTGCGGCGATCGGGTAGTGCTCAAGTGTTTCACTCCAAAAGCCATGTGAATAAGTTTGGACTATGTCCAGGCGCAATGCTTGACGCTTGTTGTCTTCTAACTGGCCTAAATTCCCCTGCTGATAGTATCGCTGTTGCTCGCGCATAGGGGTTTTGACCAACCATGAGCACCCTATGGCCACCAGCCCGATGGCTAGCGCAGTACAGCCCCAAATCCAGTAAACTAGCGGGGGTAGTGAAGTACTAATGAAGCTATCCTGATAAGCAATTACCAGTAAGAATGACAGGCCTATGCCCAAGAGAGTCGGTATAACGAGTAACACGGAAATCACAGCGGCCAACGGACTTAATACCTTTAGCATGCCCTGGTTACCCGCTTCGCGATATTTATCCCGGAGAACCTTAACGTTTTTAACCGGAAAATCCTTGAATAGCGGGTGGTTTTGCATCAGTTCCTTCATTGGATTGCATTGCTCCTTTTTTATCTATATAGCTATCCTAACAAACACCAGCCTAAGGCGTAATGGTACGCATGATAGGATTCTGCAGCGAGATCAGCGTCTCCGTTGACTGGATCTCGTCGATGGTCTGGATCTTGTTGATCAGTACCTGTTGCAACGCATCGATCGAGCGGCACATCACCTTGATAAACACGCTGTAGTGACCGGTGGTGTAATAGGCTTCCACGACTTCCTCCAGGCTTTCGAGTTTTTTCAGCGCCGAAGGGTAGTCCTTGGCACTCTTCAATATGATGCCGATAAAGCAGCAGACGTCGTAGCCCAGCTGTTTTGGGTTCACATCAACCCGCGTTCCGGTGATGATCCCGGCCTGCTTCATCTTCTCCACCCGCACATGAATGGTGCCGGGGCTGACGGCAAAATTCTTCGCCAGTTCAGCGTAAGGCATGCGGGCATTTTCCATTAATGCGTTGAGGATGCCGCGATCGAGATTATCGATCTGATAAATTTCTGCCATTAAATGCCCCTTTAATTGCTGATTATTGAATTATCACCGTTTAAAAATGACCGATTAAAAGCGAAAAGGCAATATTGATTGATGGATATTGAATTTAGGTGCCATTCTGTTGCTTAATCATTGGCAACTAGACAGGTTATTCAAGAGATACGGCAATGAAAAAGCAGTTTATCCAAAAACAACAACAAATCAGCTTCGTGAAATCCTTCTTCTCTCGCCAGTTGGAACAGCAGCTTGGCCTGATTGAAGTGCAGGCTCCGATCCTCAGCCGACTGGGTGACGGTACTCAAGATAACCTTTCTGGCAGCGAAAAAGCCGTTCAGGTGAAAGTCAAAAGCCTGCCGGACGCGACGTTTGAAGTAGTGCACTCGCTGGCTAAATGGAAGCGTAAAACCCTGGGCGAGCACGATTTCAGCGCGGGTGAAGGTGTGTATACCCATATGAAAGCGCTGCGCCCGGATGAAGATCGCCTGACGCCGATCCACTCGGTGTATGTCGATCAGTGGGATTGGGAACGTGTAATGGGAGATGGCGAACGTAGCCCGGCTTACCTGCAAGATACCGTCAAGCGGATCTATGCCTCTATAAAAGAAACGGAAGCCGCGGTGAGCCGTGAATTTGGTCTGGCACCGTTCCTGCCAGAACAAATCCACTTTGTTCACAGCGAAACGCTGCTGCAACGTTACCCTGAGCTGGATGCCAAAGGCCGTGAACGTGCGATCGCCAAAGAATTGGGAGCGGTATTCCTGATTGGTATTGGTGGCAAACTCTCACATGGCAAATCCCATGACGTGCGTGCACCGGATTATGATGACTGGACCACGCCAGGTATTGAAGGGCTGAAAGGGTTGAACGGTGACATCGTGGTGTGGAACCCGGTATTGCAGGATGCGTTTGAACTCTCCTCGATGGGCATCCGTGTCGATGCGGCGGCGCTGCAACATCAGTTGGCGTTAACCGACGATCTGGATCGCCTGAAGCTGGAATGGCACCAGTCCCTGCTGCGTGGTGAAATGCCTCAGACGATTGGTGGCGGGATTGGTCAATCACGCCTGGTGATGCTGTTGCTGCAACTGTCGCATATTGGGCAAGTACAGTGTGGCGTGTGGGGACCAGAAGTACGCGAGAGCGTTGAAGGGCTGCTGTAACAGCTAGCGACTCCAGCGCCGTAGTAAACGGCTTTTTAACCCGGTATCAAAGCGCCAGATATGATCGAAGATGCGCATGATGCCGGGTTTGCCATAGGCTGACATGGCCACCGCATGAAAGCGTTGCTGGTGGCTTTGCTGCTGTGACTTCACTTTCTTGATCACCTCTTCCGGCAGCCGCTGGGCAATAAAATCGGAAATAATCACCGCATCGGCGTCAAACCAGTCGCTTTCCGCCATTTTGCTGACGGTGGCATTCAGGCAGGCGGCCAAATCCGTCCCGCCACGAAAATGTTGACCCAGGAACCGCACCGCCTGTTCGATACCGCTGGCGGCCGTCAGTTCATAGTGCACAATCTGGCTGGCAAACAGCATGATGTAGCAGCGGCGGTTGTCTGCCAGTGCGATGCGCAACAGTGCCAGGCAAAAGGCCTTGGCGCATTGTTCATTAAAGCCGCCCATTGAGCCGGAAGTATCTACGCAGACAATAAACGGCCCGCGTGGCTGCCGGTCCTGCTGCTGATGAGTGACCTGGCGCATCATGATCTGTTCCTGCCAGGCATCCCCTTGCAGGCGATAGGTCAGCAAGCGTTTTTCCAGCAGCCGACGGTAAAACTCAAACTCCAACTCTTCAATGCCCAACGCTGCCAGTTCGGGTGGCAGTAACCGCAGGATGTCGTCACTTTGGTGTATACCGCTGACCTCTTCCGGCTGAATGGCGGGTACCTGCACCATCACCCGGTATGGTTCAGGCTGCGCATCTTGTTGCTGCACCGCCTTGGCTTCATAGCTGCGGCCCAGTTGTTGTGCCAGCTTTTGTAGCTCTGGCTGCTGTTGCAGGAAGTCTCCGTACTCCACCAGCCGTTGGTAGTCACCACGTTGTAAATGGCCTTTGCTCATATCCCACAATCGGCCCGCGGCCGTGTCGTTCTCTGCCAGCACTGGTTCCAGTGCGCCGCTCAGAGCAAGCCGTTCTTGCAGCTCGGCCATCAGTTGTTCACGCTCCTGCTCCAGTAACTTATGGTGCAGCATCGTGGCCTGCAGCGTCAGGCTAATGCGCCAGCGTTGCAGAAACAGGGTTTGGAAGCTGCCATCGAGCGGATGAGCGGGGAGATCTGCGGCATCCACCATACTCCGTGCCTGGGCGTAAAACGGCGACGCGCATTGGCGTAATAGATCGAGCGTATCGTTAAGGTTTTGCGAGAACTGGCCGTGGCTTTCCAACTGGCATTGCTGATAGCGGTAAAACTCTTGCGCCAGCACCGGCGGCACCACGGCTTGCTGAATGCGATCTTTCAGTTGCCGCTTCCAATGAGGCAGATCGCGGTTGATCGCCCGACGTATCGCCGGGAATTTATTGAAAAATACCACCAACTGCGGCGTGGCCAACATGCCAATGATCAGCTCTTCGATCAGCTCGCCTTCGGAGATCGACAGCAGCATATCGAGCGTTTCGAGGCTCAGCATGGTTACTGGCCGCGCATTTGCTGGGACAGCTGTTTGATCTGCTCGGCCACCTGCAACAGGCTGGCTTCAATTTTCGCCAACCCGGCGGCAGGGGTGAACAGGCAAGGCTGATGCTGGCTGAATAACCGCCGCTGTTCCGCCTGGCGCTGGCTTAGTGTTTCTATTTCGTCCAGGAATTCTGGCGGGGTTCCCCCGGTCGGCTTACCCGGCAGGGCCAGCAGGGAGGGCTGGCGGCTGACGTCCAGCACGGTCAGGTGCAATTGCTCATCGACGTCCAGATCGATCTGCTGGGCAAAACCAATGCCGTTGAGTTTGGCGCGCACGTCACCGCCTTTTTGCAGCCAGTTTTCCAGCATGTTGCTTTCGATACTCAGGTGGTTAACCTGGATGTCGTGCAACTGTAACGGTTTTTGCAGCAGCAGCGTCAAAGTGGTGCCAGTGAGCGGATGCTCCAGCACATATTGTGGCTTACGGCTGAACATGCCGCCTTTTTTCACCAGTTGGATGGCCTGGCGATGGCTCTGCTGCTGTTGATGCTGCATCCAGCGGGTGTGGATCTGCTGTAGTTGTATCAACAAGGTTTGTTGCTGGTAGGCCTGTTCGGTCAGCAACTGATCGACTTGTTGCTGTAACAATTTTAATGATGTCCGATCGTGCCACAGGCAATCCTTCAACAGCATTAAATCCAACGGCACAATGGTGTCGCGGCCGCTGAAAAAGGCACAGGCCTGCAGTAAGCGCAGGGATTTCTTCCAACGCCGGTCGGAAACATAAGGCGCCTGTTCCAAAGCGTCTAACCGTTGGCGCAGCAGGAAAATCAGCTCAAAGCAGTTTTCCGGCAGTTTGACCTTATCTATCTGCGGTTGCCATTGGTGGAACTCTTCATCGCTGATGCTCAGCGCCTCGGGTACCGGGTTGTCGCTTTCGTTCTGCCGGGCTACCAACAGCGAGCGGAAATTCTGTTTATCCTGCACCTTATCGAGCCACAGCCGGATCAGCATACGGTCATACAAGGCTTCAAGGCTGCTATCGGCCTCGGGTAATTCATTGGAGGCGGTGACCAGCAGGCGCAGCGGAATGGGTTCTTCACTGTTGCCGTTACGGAAACGGCGCTCGTTGATCGCGGTCAGCAGGGTATTGAGGATAGCCGGGCCAGCCTTCCAGATTTCATCAAGAAACACGATCTCGGCTTCAGGCAGATAACCCGCTGTCAGGCGTTGATAGCGGCCTTCATCTTTCAGTGCCTGGATCGACAGTGGGCCAAACACCTCTTCGGGCGTGGAAAAGCGCGTCATCAGGTATTCAAATGAGCGAGCGCTGCGGAAGGCAAATTTCAGCCGGCGGGCGATCAGACTCTTGGCGATCCCCGGTGGGCCGAGCAAGAACACGCTTTCCCCGCACAAGGCCGCCAGCAAGCACAGCCTGATAGCCTCTTGCCGTTCATAAAGGCCGCTCTCCAGCGCACTGCTGAGGCGGGAGATCCGTTCTGCCAGAAGTGTTGATGACGCCATAAAATAGCTCGCGTTGTCCGGAGGTTAGAGCCTGCCACCCAGGCCGACAGCCAATCTTGCTAGAGAATCCGATGATAAACCATCATTATTTTTAGCCTTATAGCTGGTTGATTAGTAAAATTTTTCTATGCTCAACAAGGGGGCTGATTCACATTTTGTTTATTTTTGGGGTCAGATAGTAGAGTAGGCAAGTGCTATAAATGATGCATACTGTGCGCCTTTTACCGGGTGTGACGGATCTTAGAGCCCGTATCTTTAGCCTGATGCTGATGCATCGGTTGACGGATGATCTAGCAAAAGAAGCAAACTATGAGCTCAGAACATAAACAGTCTTTATCGGCGGTTACCCTGGCGGCTATTGGGGTCGTTTACGGTGATATCGGCACCAGCCCGCTCTATACCTTACGAGAATGTTTCTCCGGCCATTACGGTTTTGACGTCCGTCCCGACGTGGTGTTTGGTTTTCTTTCCTTAATCTTCTGGATGTTGATTGTCATCGTTTCCCTGAAGTATCTCACCTACGTCATGCGTGCGGATAACGCCGGTGAAGGCGGGATATTGACGTTGATGTCTTTGGCAGGGCGCCATACCTCGGCACGTACCACTTCCTTGCTGGTGATCCTGGGCCTGATTGGTGGCAGCTTCTTCTATGGCGAGGTGGTGATCACCCCGGCGATCTCGGTGATGTCGGCCATAGAGGGGTTGGAGATTGCCGCACCGTCGCTAGATCCCTACATCGTCCCGCTCTCCATTCTGGTACTGACCTTACTGTTTGCAATCCAAAAACATGGCACCGGCAGCGTAGGCAAACTGTTTGCCCCGGTGATGCTGCTGTGGTTTATCGTGTTGGCGGTGCTGGGGGCGCGCAGCATTATCGCCAACCCGGAAGTGTTGCAGGCGCTGAACCCGAAATGGGCCTTCAACTTCTTTGTTGAATATAAGAAGGTGTCGTTCTTCGCGCTCGGTGCGGTGGTGCTGTCGATTACCGGTGTGGAAGCGCTGTATGCCGATATGGGCCACTTTGGCAAATTCCCGATCCGCCTGGCCTGGTTCACCGTAGTGCTGCCTTCGCTGGTGCTCAACTACTTCGGCCAAGGGGCATTACTGCTGAAAAACCCGGAAGCGATCAAGAACCCGTTCTTCCTGTTGGCACCCGACTGGGCACTGATCCCGCTGTTGATATTGGCCACGCTGGCCACGGTTATCGCCTCGCAGGCGGTGATTTCCGGCGTCTTCTCGTTGACCCGCCAGGCCGTTCGTCTGGGCTATCTGTCACCGATGCGCATCATTCATACCTCGGAAATGGAGTCCGGCCAGATTTATATCCCGGTGATCAACTGGACCCTGTATATCGCCGTGGTGTTGGTGATTGTGGGCTTCGAGCACTCCAGCAACCTGGCCGCGGCTTATGGTATTGCGGTGACCGGCACCATGGTATTGACCAGCATCCTGATCACCTCCGTTGCCATCAAGAACTGGCATTGGAATCGCTTCCTGGTGGGGGGGATTCTGGCGATCCTGCTGATTATTGATGTGCCTATGTTCTCGGCTAACGCCCTGAAGTTGTTCTCCGGCGGTTGGTTGCCGCTGACGTTGGCTCTGGTCATGTTCCTGATCATGATCACCTGGAAGAGCGAACGCTTCCGTCTGCTGCGTCGGATGCATGAGCACGGCAACTCCCTTGAAGCGCTGATTGCCTCACTGGAAAAATCACCGCCGGTTCGCGTGCCTGGCACCGCTGTGTTTATGTCGCGGGCGATTAACGTGATCCCGTTTGCCCTGCTGCATAACCTCAAGCACAACAAAGTGCTGCATGAGCGGGTGGTGCTGCTGACCTTGCGTACCGAAGATGCCCCTTATGTGCATAACGTCCGGCGGGTAACGATTGAACAACTGTCCCCGACCTTCTGGCGGGTGGTGGCCAGCTATGGCTGGCGTGAAACGCCGAACGTTGAGGAAGTCTTCCATCGCTGTGGGTTGGAAGGGCTGCCATGCCGGATGATGGAGACGTCGTTCTTTATGTCCCATGAATCGCTGATCCTCACCAAACGGCCGTGGTATCTGTTCCTACGCGGCAAGCTGTTTATCGCCCTGAGCCGCAACGCATTGCGGGCTGCCGACCAGTTTGAGATCCCGCCCAACCGGGTCATCGAACTGGGAACCCAGGTCGAAATCTAAATCAGGGGCTCAGCATTTGCTGGGCCCTTCTTTTTTATCTGCGCTTTTATCGAACGCGAGCGAAACGTTTCGATGGCGATCACATTTCCGCTATTACAAGGTTGTCTTCCCCTGCTGATTTTCTAAACTGACTCAATAGCGAAACGTTTCGCTGCTGGAGTTTACTAATGAAAAAAGGCGTACTACTGAATTCTGATGTTTCTGCGGTGGTCTCTCGTCTCGGCCACACCGATCAGATCGCGATTTGTGATGCGGGCTTGCCGATCCCGGCCGTGACGCCGCGTATCGATCTGGCGCTGACCCAAGGGGTGCCGACATTTTTGCAGGTTGTCGGTGTCGTGACGCAGGAAATGCAGGTAGAGAGCGCTATCCTGGCGGAAGAGATCGTCAAGCATAACCCATCGCTCCACCAAGCGTTGCTGGCTCAACTGACGCAGCTTGGCCAAAGCCAGGGCAATACCATCAGCATTAGCTATATCAGTCACAGCGCGTTTAAAGCGCAAACCGAACATAGCCGAGCCGTGATCCGCAGCGGAGAATGTTCGCCCTACGCGAACGTGATCCTGTGCTCCGGCGTAACTTTCTGAGGCGCCTATGCAACCTTTACTGCAACTGAAAGGGATCGATAAGGCCTTTCCCGGTGTGAAGGCGCTTTCTGGGGCTGCCCTGAGCGTTTATCCCGGCAGGGTAATGGCGCTGGTGGGGGAAAACGGTGCCGGCAAATCCACCATGATGAAAGTGCTGACCGGTATCTACAACAAAGATGCGGGCAGCCAATATTTCCTCGGCAAAGAAGTGGCCTTCAATGGGCCGAAGGATTCGCAGGAAGCGGGTATCGGCATCATCCACCAGGAACTGAACCTGATCCCGCAGCTGACCATTGCCGAGAACATCTTTCTTGGCCGCGAGTTCGTTAACCGCTTTGGCCGCATCGACTGGAAACGCATGTATGCCGAAGCCGACAAACTGCTGGCACGTTTGAACCTGCGCTACAGCAGCCATCGGCTGGTGGGGGAATTGTCGATTGGCGATCAGCAAATGGTGGAAATTGCCAAGGTGCTGAGCTTTGAATCCAAAGTGATCATCATGGATGAGCCGACCGATGCCCTGACCGATACCGAAACCGCCTCGCTGTTTAAAGTGATCAACGAGCTGAAAGCCGAAGGCCGCGGCATTGTTTATATCTCCCACCGCCTGAAAGAGATCTTCGAAATCTGCGACGATGTGACCGTATTTCGTGACGGGCAATTTATTGCCGAGCGGCCGGTTGCCGAACTGAATGAAGATTCGCTGATTGAAATGATGGTTGGCCGCAAGCTGGAAGAGCAGTATCCACGGCTGAATCTGCCGCGCGGTGAAAAACGCCTGCAGGTGAGCCACGTTTCCGGCCCTGGCGTGCATGACGTCAGCTTTACTTTATACCGCGGTGAGATTCTGGGTGTGGCTGGCCTGATGGGGGCTGGGCGTACCGAGCTGATGAAGATCCTGTACGGTGCGGCACCACGTAAAAGCGGCACCGTCAACCTGGACGGCCATGAGGTGGTGACTCGTACTCCTCAGGACGGCCTGGCCAACGGTATCGTCTATATCTCCGAAGACCGTAAACGTGATGGTCTGGTACTGGGGATGTCGGTGAAGGAAAACATGTCGCTCACCGCGCTACGCTATTTCAGCCGTGCCGGTGGTGGCCTGAAACATGCCGACGAGCAGATCGCCGTCAGCGATTTTATTCGCCTGTTCAATATTAAAACGCCGTCGATGGAGCAACCGATTGGCCTGCTTTCCGGCGGTAATCAGCAAAAAGTGGCAATTGCCCGTGGTTTGATGACCCGGCCAAAGGTACTGATCCTCGACGAACCGACACGCGGCGTCGACGTTGGGGCCAAAAAAGAGATCTACCAGTTAATCAACCAGTTCAAGCAGGAAGGGCTGAGCATCATTCTGGTGTCTTCGGAAATGCCGGAGGTGCTGGGCATGAGTGACCGCATCCTGGTGATGCACGAAGGCCACCTCAGCGGCGAATTCCCGATTGAACAGGCCACCCAGGAAGTGCTGATGGCAGCAGCTGTCGGCAAGCAATACGGCGTAAAGCAGGAGTAAAGATATGAGTTCACAAAGTGTCGCAGCTAAGCGCTGGTTCAGTAAAGAGTGGCTGTTGGAGCAGAAATCGCTGATTGCCCTGCTGGTGCTGATTGCCGTGGTGTCTTCGATGAGCCCGAATTTCTTCACCGTTAATAACCTGTTCAATATTTTGCAGCAAACCTCGGTGAACGCCATTATGGCGGTCGGCATGACGTTGGTGATCCTGACTTCCGGCATCGATTTGTCGGTCGGATCGCTGTTGGCGCTGACCGGAGCGGTAGCCGCTTCGATTGTCGGATTTGAAGTCAATGCGGTGGTGGCTGTTGCCGCTGCGCTGGCGTTGGGGGCTGCCGTAGGTGCCTGCACCGGGATTATCGTTGCCAAAGGCAAGGTTCAGGCCTTTATCGCCACCCTGGTGATGATGCTGTTACTGCGCGGTGTGACCATGGTGTACACCAACGGTAGCCCGGTCAATACCGGCTTTACCGACGTTGCCGATACCTTCGGCTGGTTCGGGATTGGCCGCCCGTTGGGCGTTCCTACCCCGATCTGGATCATGGCCATCGTGTTTATCGCCGCCTGGTATATGCTGCATCATACCCGTCTTGGCCGCTATATTTATGCACTGGGCGGCAACGAAGCGGCTACCCGCCTTTCCGGTATCAGCGTCGATAGGGTTAAAATCATCGTTTACTCCCTGTGCGGCCTGCTGGCGGCACTGGCTGGGGTCATTGAAGTGGCGCGCCTGTCCTCTGCGCAACCTACTGCGGGTACCGGCTATGAGCTGGATGCCATCGCTGCGGTGGTGCTGGGTGGTACCAGCCTGGCTGGGGGTAAAGGGCGCATCGTCGGTACTCTGATCGGGGCGCTGATCCTTGGCTTCCTGAACAACGGTTTGAATTTACTGGGTGTTTCTTCCTACTACCAAATGATCGTGAAAGCAGCCGTTATTCTGCTGGCGGTTCTGGTAGACAACAAAAGTAACAAGTAACCTCTCCCCTACAGGAATCACGACCATGAAAATGAAAAAACTGGCAACCTTAGTTTCGGCCATCGCGTTAACCGCCACTCTGAGTGCTAACGCCCTGGCAAAAGACACCATCGCGCTGGTGGTTTCTACACTCAACAACCCGTTCTTTGTTTCGATGAAAGAGGGGGCGCAGTTGGAAGCCAACAAACTGGGTTACAACCTGGTGGTGCTGGATTCCCAGAACAACCCGGCGAAAGAGTTGGCCAACGTGCAGGATCTGATGGTGCAGAATCCGAAACTGCTGCTGATTAACCCAACCGATTCTGACGCGGTAGGTAACGCCATCAAGATGGCCAACCAGGCCAAGATCCCAGTCATTACGCTCGACCGTATGGCAGCGAAAGGCGAAGTGGTTAGCCATATCGCCTCCGACAACCGCGTGGGCGGTAAAATGGCCGGTGACTTTATTGCCAAGAAAGCCGGTGCTGACGCTAAAGTGATCCAGCTGGAAGGCATTGCCGGGACATCTGCTGCCCGTGAACGTGGTGAAGGCTTCCAACAGTCACTGGAGCAGAACAAGTTTAAACTGCTGGCCAGCCAGCCGGCAGACTTCGATCGCACCAAGGGTCTGAACGTCATGCAGAACCTGCTGACCGCGCATCCAGACGTGCAAGCAGTGTTTGCACAGAACGATGAAATGGCACTGGGCGCTCTGCGTGCATTGCAAACAGCGGGTAAAACGGATGTCATCGTGGTTGGCTTTGACGGCACCGCAGACGGTGTGAAAGCGGTTGAAGGCGGTAAATTGGCTGCCACCGTGGCACAGCGTCCGGATCAGATCGGTGTGATTGGCGTAGAAACGGCAGATAAGATCTTGAAAGGCGAGAAAGTACCGGCGACTATCCCGGTTGATTTGAAACTGGTTACCAAGTAAGTCATCTCCAGCGCCATCGGAACGGGGCGTGACGATGGCGCGCAATTTAAGGGATCCCTGTGATGGAAACAGCAAAGCTGGTGGTTTTGGGCAGCATCAATGCCGACCATATCCTCAATATCAACCAGTTTCCCCAGCCGGGCGAAACGGTGATCGGCCAGCAGTATAAGGTGGCCTTTGGTGGCAAAGGGGCTAACCAGGCGGTAGCTGCCGGGCGCAGCGGTGCGGATATCGCCTTTATTGCCTGTGTAGGCGAAGACGATATTGGTGAACGTATTCGCCAACAGCTGGCAACCGATCGCATCGATACCCAACCGATTGAAGCTATCACTGGCAGCACCACCGGCGTGGCGCTGATTTTCGTCAATGCCGAAGGCGAGAATGTGATTGGTATCGATGCCGGTGCCAACGCGGCGGTCACTCCCGATTATCTCAACCGCTATCGGCAACGGGTTATCGATGCCGATGCGTTACTGATGCAGCTTGAATCACCGTTGGAAACGGTGATTGCCGCCGCCAAACTGGCCAAGCAGCACCAAACCCAGGTGATCCTCAACCCGGCTCCGGCCTGTGAGCTGCCTGACGAACTGTTAGCGATGATCGACATGATCACCCCGAACGAAACCGAAGCCCAGCGGCTGACCGGTATCGCGGTGAATAATGACGCTGACGCCGAGCGTGCCGCCAACATCCTGCATGATAAAGGCATCGGCTGCGTGATTATCACCCTCGGTAGCCGTGGTGTGTGGTTGAGCGAAAACGGTAAAGGCAAATTGGTACCGGGCTTTAAGGTCAAGGCGGTAGATACCATCGCGGCCGGTGATACGTTCAACGGTGCCTTGGTTACTGCTTTGCTCGAAGGCAAAGTGATGAGTGATGCGGTGCGTTTCGCTCATGCGGCGGCGGCCATTGCCGTTACCCGGCCGGGTGCACAACCTTCCGTGCCATGGCGTGAAGAGATTGACGCCTTCTTGCAGCAACAGGGATAACGCTTTGGCTACCATGAAAGATGTCGCCCGCCTGGCGGGTGTTTCAACCTCGACGGTCTCGCACGTGATCAATAACAATCGCTTTGTCAGCGACAGCGTGCGTCACAAAGTCATGGTGGCCGTGGAACAGCTTAACTATGCCCCTTCCGCACTGGCGCGCAGCCTGAAACTCAATACGACGCGCACCATCGGCATGCTGGTGACCTCCAGCAATAACCCGTTTTATGCCGAAGTGGTGCGCGGCGTTGAACGCAGCTGCTATGAGCGCGGCTACAGCCTGATCCTGTGCAACACCGAGGAAGATGTGGCGCGTATGAACAGCAGCATGGAAACGCTGCTGCAAAAGCGAGTGGATGGTCTACTGGTGATGTGTACCGAAAACCACCGCCCCTCTCAGGATGCGCTGAGCCGCTACCCCTCGTTACCGATCGTGATGATGGACTGGTCGCCGTTCGAAGGGGCCAACGATATCATCCAGGATAACTCGTTGCTGGGGGGGGAAATGGCTACCGATCATCTGATCGCTCGCGGCTATCGCCAAATCGCCTGTATCGCCGGGCCGCTGGATAAAACCACCGCGCGCCATCGTTTGGAAGGCTATCGCCGAGCCATGCAGCGTGCCGGTCTTGAAATCCTGCCGGGCTATGAGGTGTATTGCGATTTTGAGTTTGAAGGCGGTGTGCATGCCATGAGGCAGTTGTTGGCGTTGGTCGAGCCTCCTCATGCGGTGTTTGCTGGCAACGATGCCGTCGCCGTCGGCGTTTATCAGGCGCTGTATCAGGCCGGGCTGGTGGTGCCACGGGATATGGCCGTGATGGGTTACGACGACATCGAACTGGCCAAATATCTGGCCCCACCGCTCAGCACCATTCATCAGCCCAAAGATTCGCTCGGAGAACTGGCGATCGATGCGCTCATCAACCGCCTGCAAAACCCCGAACGTGATGCCCAGATCCTGGTGCTGACGCCAGAGCTGGTGGAGAGAGACTCTGTCGGTTACCGCTAACGGGTCACCTTCGCTTCTTTGCGTGATTGCTCTTTGCCGGTGATCAGGTTATTGCCGTCTTTTCTTCTTAACAGCATAAAGACGAAGGCCGAAGCGACGGTCACTATCCCCATGGTAATAAAGGTGTAGTGGAACTGATCGATCATGGTGCCGATCTCCATCGAGCCATAGAAGCGCAACACGGCGGCACTGATCGCCACGCCAAAGCTGATAGACAACTGCTGTGTCACTGCCAGTACGCTATTGCCGGAACTGGCGTTGCCATCGTTCAGGTCTGCCAGGCTGATGGTATTCATGGCGGTAAACTGCGTCGACATCGCCATCCCTAGAACAAACAGTGGCAAAATCATCAGCCACAGCGGCATACCTGGGCTTTGCAGTGAGAACTGCGCAATCAACACGCCGATAATGATAGTGATACCCACCAACGTCTTACGATAGCCGAACCAGCGCAACACTTGGGTAACGGTAGACTTGGCCATCAGAGAACCCACCGCCGTCGGGGCCATCATGCAACCGGCGACGATCGCCGAATAGCCAAAGGCTACCTGCAGCATCAACGGCATCAGGAACGGAACGCAGCCGGTCCCCAGCCGCGAGGCCACGTTACCGGCAATGCCGACGGAAAAGGTGCGGGTCTTGAACAGATCCAGCCCAATCAGCGGCTGAGCGTAGCGGCGGGCGTGAATGATATAGCCAAACAGCATCACAAAGCCGCTCAGGAACACCCCCAGAGAAATGTAATTGGCCAGCACCTGCTCGCCGAATAGCTCCAGGCCGGTGGAGATAAGAACCAGGCTAAGGCCAAACAGCATAAAACCGATGAAATCAAATGGTCGCTTCGGTGTGGTGAAGTCCGGCATGTATTTGCGGGCGTAGACGATGCCGAGCAAGCCTATCGGGATATTAATCAGGAAGATCCAATGCCAGGTAGCGTAGGTCACCAGCCAGCCGCCAAGCAGCGGCCCCATTATTGGCCCAACCAGGCCAGGCATGGTGACAAAGTTCAGTACCGGCAACAGCTCACTACGCGGATAGGCCCGCAACAGGGCAAGGCGTGCCACCGGCATCATCATCGCACCGCCAATCCCCTGTAAAATACGTGAGGCAACCAGGAAACTCAGCGTCGGGGACAAGGCACACAATAACGAGCCAAAGGTAAACAGGGATACGGCGATAATAAACACCCGCCGGGTACCGAAGCGATCGGCCAGCCAGCCGCTCACCGGGATTAGCATCGCAACCGTCAGGGTGTAACTGATCACCGCCGATTGCATTGCTAAAGGGGAACGGTCGAGACTGTGGGCTATCGCCGGCAAGGCGGTATTGAGAATAGTGGCATCCAACGCCTGCATAAAGAACGCCATCGCGGCGATCCAAGGCAACCCTGCCATGCTGCGTGCAGATTTTGTCATCGTGATCTCATTTTCCTTCTATATATAGATGCGGAGTTTACGCATTCCCCTGCAACAATGTTTGGCATGCAGTGAGGGCTGCGATGCTGTCACTGGCGACTATGGCATCCACAATGGCCTGATGGTGTTGCAGCTTGATCACTTCATTACCGGTGATCGCCCGGAAATAGCTTTGATACACCGAGCTGAACAGGTTGGCGAACGAGGTGAGAAACGGATTGGCGCTGGCTTCATAGATCAACTGGTGGTACTGGGTATCGACTTCAATCCAGCGTTCGCGGTCAAAATCCACGTGTAGCGCCTGCATTTCTGCCATCAGCGTGACCAATCGCGCCTTTTGCTCCGGGGTGGCATTGATTGCTGCCAATGAGCAGGCTTGAGGCTCGAGCGACGTGCGTAGGATAAGGAAGTGCTGCATTACTTGGCCGAAGTTCTCCCTGGTCATCCACCAGGTCAGCAGATCCTGATCGAGGAAGTTCCATTGGCTTTGCGGCATAACTCTGGTACCGATGCGGGGGCGCGGTAACAGCATGCCTTTGGCCGCTAGCATTTTTACCGCTTCACGTACCGCAGTGCGGCTGACGCCAAACTGTTCTGCCAAATCCATCTCGCCTGGCAGGATGCTGCCGGCTTGATATTCACCGGCCAGGATCTGTTGGCCGAGCTTTTCTGCCAGCAGATAAGAAAGATTACGCTGTGCCGCCTGTTGTTGAGCATCGAATTGCATGGCTGCGGTTCCTTTAACTGCATTGTTATCTTTCATTTTACGCCAGGGAGCGCCAGCTTTTACGGCTGTTTTCGGGAAAAAGTGGCAAAAACGACGAACAAGA
>NZ_JBKABN010000028.1:0-71033 GCF_046269175.1 Serratia sp. J2 | reverse complement strand
ATGGCCGGGTCAGCATTATTTTTTAAGCGCCGAGAGTTAAACCAAACGGGTTATCTCGCTGAGTCTTTAATTCTTACGCAGTCGTATGTTCCAAAAATCTTTGGGGCGTCCATGCTGGCGCGGAGCTGCTGAGTGTTCAGAATTGCCTTACCATCACGTTTTATATATTCCATACCAATCCATAACCCTGGCTGAGTGGTTGCCATGGTCCATTCAATCTTGATATTCCTATAATCTTCCTTCTGCTTCAGGAAGGTGACTTTCTGGCTTTCGGGTTTGACTCCATTGATACGCATCCATCCGTCATCATCAGGAATAAGCGTGAAATCCCCACACTTGGTAACTGCCGCTGAAACAAAATGTGAGGGGAGCAACCACAGGCATAAAAATATGAGAATTATCTTATTCATCATCAAGCCGGTGCGTATCTATCACGCGCGCTGTTATTTAGTGAATCCGTCAAGCCACGAGCCTTACACTTCTAATCTCTAATTCGTATGCAGTCATATGTTGCAAACACCCGAGGGACGTCCATGCTGGCGCGGAGCTGCTGAGTGTTCAGAAATGCCTTGCCATCACGTTTTATGTATTCCATACCAATCCATAGCCCCGGCTGAGTGGTTGCCAGGCTCCATTCCATTTTGATGTTGTCATAATCTTCCTTTTGCTTGAGGAAGGTGATTTTCTGAGATTCAGCTTTTGCTCCATTGATCCTGACCCATCCATCATTAACTGTTACCGCATCCAAGGTATATGGCCCACAAACTGTTTTTGCCAAGAGCTGTGTGGATAAAAGTGAGTAAAAAAGCACAATCAAAAGTTTAAACATTTTTCTAAATCTCAATGAAATTTCACATATCATTTCGATGGAACCGATCTTGTTTTTGGTAGCCAGAATCGCTCTGTTAGGCAGAACGATTCGATCTCGCTTAGTTTTTAATTCTTATGCAGTCGTATGTGGCAAACACCCGCGGGGCGTCCATGCTGGCGCGGAGTTGCTGAGTGTTAAGAATTGCCTGACCATCACGTTTTATATATTCCATACCAAGCCATAGCCCTGGCTGAGTGGTTGCCATGGTCCACGCTATTTTGATGTTGTCGTAATCTTCTTTTGCTTTCAGAAAGGTAACTTTCTGAGATTCTGGTTTTGCATTATTCACACGAAACCAACCATCGTCAGGCCCCGGAGTAATCAAAAATGGTCCACATTGAGTATCAGCTAGACACGAAGAAGAAATAAATATCAAAGCAAGAGGTACCACCATCTTCAACATTTAAGCCGTCCTATTTTTTGTTGCGTTATCCAGTAAATTCTCCGCTCCACGCGCCTCACACATCATATCCATATACCAAGCCTAATCGCGTATGTCACTTATTATATTGATAATGCTACCCATTTCGACGAAACCTATCTTGTTCTTGGCGACTCGAATCGTCCTGTTAGGCAGAACGATTCGATATAAACGAGTTGATCTCGCTTAGTTTTTAATTTTTACGCAGTCATACGTTCCAAAAATCTTTGGGGCGTCCATGCTGGCGCGGACCTGCTGAGTGTTCAGAATTGCCTTACCATCACGTTTTATGTATTCCATACCAATCCATAGCCCTGGCTGTGTGGTTGCCATGGTCCACACCATTTTGATGTTGTCGTAATCGTCCTTTTGTTTAAGAAAAATGACTTTCTGACTCTCAGGTTTTACTCCGTTTATTCTCGCCCATCCGTCATTAGCCGGACTGGTTCCTAGACGATAAGGTCCACATTGAGAGTCGGCATATACTGCTACTGGAAGCACTAAAATAGCGAAAAGAAATGCCATGAATTTCATCGTCCAGAATGTCTTGTTCAACGATGTGTTTTCCTTCATATCCTACGCTCCATGTGTCTTACACATCTTATCCATATACCAGGCCGCGTGTGTCTGCTGAGTTAGGAGATAACCAGCTTATATTAGCATCAGTCTTTAATTTTTATACAGTCGAACGTTCCGATAATTCGCGGAGCGTTCATGCTGGCGCGAAGTAGCTGAACGTTGAGCCACTTTTTTCCATCCCGATTAATATATTGGAAACCATACATATTTCCATCACGAGCAGGCATAAGACCCATATCTGTTTGAATGTTATCCCAATCACCTTTTTTATCTAAAAACGTTATCTTTTGCGATGTTACCCTTTCACCGTTAACTGAAGTCCATCCATCAGCGCTTATGTCAAGTTTGAACCCGCCACATTGTAGGGCACCAAACGCAGGTAAATTGAACCCCAGTAGCAGTGACGAAATGATAATCACACGTAAATTCATTAAGCGTTCCTTTGTCTCCCTTCTTCGGAAGAAAAATCAGAGGCTCCATGCGCATCACACATACCAAGCCTGGTCTGTGTATCTCTTTATAAAAAGGGAAAACAATATTCTAATCGTATTTAGTCTTTACGCAGTCGAAGGTGCCGATAATTCTCGGAGCGTTCATGCTGGCGCGGAGTAGCTCAACGTTGAGCCACACTTTGCCATCATGTTTGATAAACTCAAAACCATACATATTGCCATCACGGGAGGGCGTAAGGGCCATGCTATATTTAGTGTTTGCTTCGTCGCCGTTTTTTCCAAGGTACGTCACTTTTTGTGATGTTACCTTTTCACCATTAACACGAACCCAGCCATCATCATTACCTGTCAATTTCCATCCCGCGCATTGAAAATCAGCACTTGCGTTATGAGCTATGGTCGACAAAGTTGCTAACAGCACGAATATATACAAATTCATAATTTTCAATTTGTTCTCCTAAATAATGATTTCGATTTTAAATCATCAACCCCACGCGCCTGACACATCATATCCATATACCACGCCTGGCCGCGCGTGTCTCCTGTTATGGTGATAGACCGTACTATATAGACCCCATCGGTGGCAAGGCTAGCGGGGCGATTTTCCGCGTTTGAGTCTGAGTTTGTGGTTGGGATCTCTGTGGTAATAATACCGTTCGTTTCGACGGAGCCGATCTTGTTCTTGGCGGCTCGGATCGCATCTTCAGGCAGTTCGATGCGATAGATCGAGGCCTGATCGAGCTGAATTAACCCGTTAAGCCGGATATTCGGGTTAATCAGGCAACGCACGTTTACCCCTGTCCCCATAGTCTGCTGCGGCATCCCTATCAGGCCGTTTTTGCTATTAAGCACAATGGCCGGATGGGCAGCCTGATCTTTTGGCACCATATCCAGGCGGCCATCGACAAACTGCCAGCTTGCCTTGCACTGGTAGGCAATATTATCCAGGTAGTCCCGCGTCATGCCGTGGAATACCCGGCCACGTGGCGAGCGTGACAGAGGAAAAACGGGCCTGAAGCCGGAAACAATACCGAACGGTGCGAGGTTGTTTACCAGAATATTGTACTCATCTTCCAGCGTGTAGCCTGCGGCCAGCGTTAGGCTGATGGTTGAGTTGATAAAGGCGTTATGCCCATCGATCGCCTGGATTAGCACAAAGGTATCGGTCGGATTATCCCTGCCGGTAATGGCAAAACGAATGTCACCGCTGAATATCATCCCGAAGTTTTGCCCATCCCGTTGCCCGCTTTGGGTTGGGTCCACTGGCCGGATCACCCCCACCTGGCTAGCGTCAACATCTGGTGCAATGCCGCTATAGCCTGCGATAATGCGGATCTTCGAATATTCGTTGCCGATAATATTGTTGGTGGTATCCGACGATAGGTTATATATCTTAATATAGGTCGCGATGCGGGGCTGATTAATATCATGCCATTCAATCTTGAAGGTAACCTTGAACTCCGACAGATTAACGCCCACGCCATTATTATTCAGCAACTGTAGCTCGAAGTGGCGTATCCAGTTTTGTCTCATGGTTCCCCCTGCACAAAATATAAATGGCTAGTCACACCAAGATCGGTTTTGGTCGGGTATTCGCCTGCGGCGATGTCGTTAACCACCCACAAGGAGCCGTTAATGCCCAGGTGCGCATACTGTTCCAGCAGATCAACTTCGGGAACCAAGGGGATACCATTAGCCAGTATCCCCCCGGCGCTGTCTAGCAAGGTCAATATCCATCCGGCGTCATCACGCCAGTTAATTTGCATATTCAATAGTTGCCCACCCAGCGAGATGCTAAATTGCTGGTTGATCGGGGTGAGTGGAATTTCCTGTATATTCATCTGACACCACCTTGTAACGCGCCCTGGTTTTTACTGATGGCATCACGAACCAAGGCTTTATTTGCCGGAACAGGTGCTTTCATCCCTGTGTTGTGCACCGGGGATGTGCTAACCCCTGCCGCCATATTCTCTTTGTGGGCAGCCGCAATGGCGTACGTTTGTGAGATAATGACTTCCCGCAGGGTTAATACGCACATCAGCACGTTTTCGCTGTGATTATCCGTGGTGACATCAAGAGAGCGTAGCAGCATATTTTTATAGTGCCGCTTGCCGGTGGTCACATCGAAAGGTTGGCGGTCATTTTGCAGTTTGAGCAGTTGCTGATAGATGTCACGTGGGGAGGTGCCCATGGATAGCCCGGTGTTCATATCAAACATTCTGGTGGTGTCTGCCACGTCCAGCAGCGATCCGCCACCGGCAAAGCCCAGCGCCATGGTGACTTCAGCCGGCCGTTTAAAGGCGTGATCGTTAATCGGCGCCCCTTGTTCCACGGGATGCTCGGTGATTTCCAGCACATCGGAGTGACGTTCAGAAATGACGACGCTTGGCACGATGGCACCAATGCGCCGTTTTTGCTGCGAAAATAAAACCGATAGCATATCCATTAGCTTATACCCCTTTGCATTTGATGCGTCAGCCGGGCATTGACATCAACCTGCCGATCGGCGATGGAAAATGCCGTTTCCTGCGGGCTGCTGGAACCGTTAACGGTAATATATGTTTTTTGATTAACAGCAGGCCCGGTATTCCATCGCCCTGCGCCGAACATCATTCCGTTATTGTAAGGGGTCATGGTTTCCCCAATCCGATGATATATTTCTTGCATTGATTCCACTGATGGCAAGGGGAGCCAAGAGGGCAATTCAATATTATTTATCTGGTCAAGCAATTTATCAGTAACAAATTTCCCCAATTTTTCGCTAGGTGCGAAACCCAAAAGTTTATCATCGAGCACAATATCTTTCAGCGACTTGAAGGCTCCGTCAAAATCACCTTTTACCAGTAACGTGAGCGAGTGTATTAAGGCTGCAAGCAGCGCGTTTGCCGTTTTGATGCTGTCAATAATCCCGTCAGAAATCGATCTTAGCGAAATTTTACTCAGGTCGATCCCTGCCATCTCGCCAAGTTTTACCACCAGATCGCCTACCGCCTTCAACAATTCACCGGCATTGTCCGCTACGGGGATGAAACTCTCGCCGATCTCTTTCAGGCCCTTCTTGGCGTAATTGATTTGAGGTTCCCATCTTCCCCAATCAATCAGGCTTTCGCTCCCTTCTTGCCAGGCTTGAAAATCCTGCACCAGCACCAGTAATCCAGCGGCGAGTGCCAGGATCATCCCCAAAGGCGTGGTCATAAACGCGACGTTCAACAGCCGCCAGGCCACCAGCAGTGCACCAGCACCGGCAAGCATCTTTTGGGTGCCATCATCCAGCTTTTCCCACCAATCTATCAGTGAGCTGATGCCATCGATGGCATGCATGACCAGGATCCTGATGTTATGGGCCAGCCACAGTATGCCTTTGGTTAGCCTATCAAGGATTTTTTCAATCTGTGGCCAGTGATCAATAATACCGCGCCGGAACCGCTCAACCTCCACAGCCAGGCCACCGGCAAGTTCACCCCCGATTTTGTTTTGCGCCATGCCGTACTGCGTGGTCAAATCGCGTATTGCGGTCATAAACTGGTTGGCTTGGTGCGCGGAGTGCTCGGCGTTATAGCCGATGGCTTTTGCCATCTCGTTGTACCTGGTACTGTATTGCCCCAAACCATTACGCATGGCCAGCATAGTATCTTCATTGATACCGGTTTCCTGAGCATGCTGATTGGCGCGGTCCACGGGCATCTGACTCAGACGATTGGCTAACCTGATGAACACATTTTCCGGGCTGAGTGGGAGCTGTTGCGCATCACGCGTTTGTACCCCGAGGCGTTGCAGATAGCCTTCCGCATCGGGTGAGTGCTGCAAAAAACGCGTGAAATTTGCCAGTGAATCCTGTGCGGCTGGCGCGGATGCGCCAACCTGTGAGGCTGCATAATTGATGCTCTCAATCCCCTCTACCTTGCCGCCGGTACGTTGGGCGGCGAAATAGAGTTGATCCAGATTGCTGGCTATTTTGACCGTGAAAGCTACCACCTCAAGGGCTATGGTTTGTACCGCAGCCCCCATTTTCACGGCTTTATCCGTGATGTCTTGCACCGTTTGGACCAGGCGGGTTGCCCCCGTCTGATCCACAGCAAAGTCAGGGTTGAGGAAAAGATCATGCATATCATAAGAACTCATGACCGTTTCCAACTGCCTGACTTGCTGGGTCATATCTTCCAGCCTTTGTGTCACGCGGGTGCTCGTCGTTTCATCAAAGCCGATTAACAAACCCCGCATCGCATCAGGATTCATGATCGTTTCTCCATTTATCAATCCGCGCCGCGTTATCTGCTTTGAGATCGAGGTAGTCGTTCATCAGGGCGATATCGCCCAGATCAACGGCACCGTCTTTGAGGGCGGTATAGGGGATAAGCCCGGCATCAACCGGGCGTAGGATCCAGTCTTCACCACCGGTCAAGACATCCAGGGTTAACCCACTGGCAGGATGTCCATCTCGTTGGCGCGGGTTGTAGGCAAAAAACTCCCCAGCGCATCCCCCACGACGCGGCCGACAATTTGCAACATGTCCATCATGTCGATATCGTCAAACATCAGCACGTCCTGTGAGAACACCGGCGACCATGTTTTGCCGTTCTGGCGTGAGACGACAGATAGGCAAGGATAAATCACGGCGTTACAGTCCTCGTCGCTCATGCTTGAAATCACCTCTGCCATTTTGGGTAGTAGGCTCTCCATGCTGGTGCTGCCGCTTTTTGCGCCCTGAGGATCCCCCACCACGCCCATCAACATAGGGAGGAGCTTACGGGATAAGCGGAACTGGGTGAAAACGTCCATTTTCGCTACCCGGTAGTGATGTTCTTTCAGTTCAAACTCCACCGTTAAAACTCCCCAAGCAGTTGATCAATCTTGCCGCAGTCGAATACCCAGGCAACGGTATTACCCACCTTGGCATTGGCGTGATCGGGCTGTTTCTGGAATGCGACACTGCGGGCTACCGTGGTATCACCAGAGGCGCTGTTGCGTACCGTGATCACGTTATTGCCCCATAATGCCGACGACTGACTCTGTGCGTTATAGGCCAGAGAGAGCTTTTTGTTGGTGGGTGAGGTTTTGAGCAAGGTGACCGTGAGCGTGCCGCTCTTACCCGCATGTAGGCTGTGCATAACCTCGCCATCAGCACCGGAGGTCATGGTATTTTTGGCCTCCGCCATTGAAATGGTGATCCCCTCATCTGAGGTGGCTGAGCCATAACCGAGGTCGATAACGCCTGTTGGGCCAACCAGGCTGGCCGATACGTCAATAAAGCTGTAAGTAGACATGTTCGCTCCTTAGCGATTTACATTGATGATCACATCGGCAAAATGCACTGCGCCAGCCAGCTTGATCGCACATTGGATCACTGGGGCGAGACGTTTTTCACGATCGGCTTGTGCCTGCTCGGCGATTGGGGTTGCATAGGTGTAGTAACCTTTTGTCAGGGTATCCCCAGGTTGCACAATACCCACCGCGCCACCATTCCAGACGCCTGGTGCCACCAAGCCGTTATTGGCGGCCTGTGCCAGTGAGGCCTCTACGTTGGTCAGCAAACGGGTCACACCGGAGTCTGTCTGTGGGATCTTGCTGGTGCTGGTGTACAGCAGGTTGAACAGGTTGTTCTGGACAAAGTTCTGCAACCAGTCCAGCCCGTGGCGCTCATCGATAAAGTCGCCGTTACACATCACCCCTGGTTGGATAATGGCCGTATCATTGTTGTAGTTCACAAATACGTTGCAGTTTTTCGCGGACAGAGCGTTTGCCTGCGTTTGAGTTAATGTCTCGGCTGCGATGCCCGGCTGCTGCTTAAACTTCAGGGTGATGGTGGTGTTGTTGCCGTTAAAATTGACGCTGAAGGCGCGGCCAAACAGCGAAGCGGCAGCATAAGGGGTGGTACTGGAATATTGCACCAAGGTGCGCGAAAACTTGGCTGCTTTCAGCTTACTGATAATGTCAGCGTCGGCGCTAAAGGCTGAGAGATTGGCTGGGGTGCCAGCGCCGGTAGGTTCTACCAGTAGACCATTCTCATCTTCTGACTGGATAACCAGGCTGCGCTCGGTGAGTAGATAGGCTTCCAGCCCTGCGGGATCCAGCAGAGTATGGCCATAGATGCGTGATACGCCATCAGCCTCGATAAATGCGGCTACGGCCAGCACATCATCATCACTCAGGTCGCTATCCGCGATAACCAGGCCGTACCAGGCGGTAGAGAGGTTTGCCAGTTCAGCGATACAGGCCTGAATAGTTTCTTTCTCTTGGCGGGGGATCAATCGTGCCCCGGTATCTTGCGTCAGGCCCAGTAATTCGGATAAATCGGTTCCGGCAGTGCCAGGGGTAGCAAAGGTGACAGCGGATGCGGCGGTATTGGTCTTTGATGTCACCATAAACCGGTTGCCGTTCCAGGTCACTGTAGCCGTAGCCAGCGCAGTACTCAGTTTGGCTGCGACCCCGTTGAGGTTGGTTTCTGCCGAAAAGTCGAGTGCGCTCAGCGTTTTGGCGGTGCCGTCAATGGTGATTTTCATCGCCCCATTTTTTACCGCGGTAAAACGGCTGAGGGCTTTTTGTTCTGCGGTAAACTGGGCCCCGCGTAGCACGGCAGCCGTGTCAGACTCCAACCAGCGCGCAATATAGAGCGTGACCGGACGTGGCGATTGCTGATAGTAC
This sequence comes from Serratia sp. J2, assembly GCF_046269175.1. Classification (NCBI taxonomy): domain Bacteria; kingdom Pseudomonadati; phylum Pseudomonadota; class Gammaproteobacteria; order Enterobacterales; family Yersiniaceae; genus Serratia; species Serratia sp. J2. The sequence goes on along the minus strand of NZ_JBKABN010000028.1, from coordinate 62,068 downwards.
AAGTTGGCGGCGGCATACTCCGGCGTGTTCATGCCGAAGTCGGCGGCCACCCCCGAAATATCGCTGTAGGCGCGGATCCGTTCACCAGCATCGATCACCGGTGAGGAACCGACCACCAACAATGCCCCAAAGTTACGCGACTGCGCGGCACGGGCGCTCATATTGATTGTCGCATTGACAATATTGGATACGGGTAATCCCTGTAGTGACATGTTTTATTCTCCAAAAAATTTAACAGGCGCGGCCACCAGCGATTTAACGCCGTATTCGCGGATTTCTTTGCGGTTCAACTGGACTTGCAGGTCGTAGCGGCGTAACCACTGGTCATTGACCAGCTTGGGGGCCGATACAACAGGGCCGTAGGACTCACATGACAGGCCCGCAGCGTTCAGTTCGACATTGTTTTGCGGGAGGGCCAGGCCGTCGCGGAACAAGCGTGCAAAGCGCTGACCATTAGGACCATAAAAGCTGATCTCCACTTCCACGCCGTCGTGCCGCCAGAGTTCGAGGCTGTCATCAGATTGATTGACCAAGGCTGGGGCGTTATCGGTAGTCAGCGTCATCACCCCCAGATCGCACCAATCCACATTGGTGGCGGGCTGGGGAGGTTGATCAGGTTGCCAACGTAAAAGTACCGACTCGGGCGGTAACCCTGAAACGCCGCATACCCACCGGCTCAGTAATTGCTCCAACGCCAGATCATCCGGTTGGAGTGACTGCCGCGGGGTCAAATAGCCGGGTTCAGAGCTGTTATTCATTCATTTTCCCTCCGCCGAATGGCAGCAATTGACACTAAATGCAGAGGGTGCAAAGGGGTTGTTGACCCATCTGCACGTTTTTGCCTTTGCCATTTCGTATTGACGGTGGCTGTTTAAAACAGTTTTTCCATAAAGAGCTTACCGATCGGTCCCTGTTCGGGGTCGGTGGGTGATTACGTCGCTCACCCGATGCGTCTGCCTGTGTGGTTTCCTACCAGAAGTACTGTTTATGCATACAGTATATGCATTATACGCAAATGCGTCAAATGCATATTTGCGAGGTTTGATGCGCATTTATCTAACGTATTGAAATGTTTGATGAACTATTTTTGCGTGATTTTATGCGTGGGTTTTTGATTGGATGTAGGGTCTACACTCGGTGTCGTATAACGGACAAAACCCAGCAAGAGACCTTGCTGGGTTAAGTGAGTAGGATTATGGGGGACTAAAAAGGGATTACCAGGTGGAAGATGACCAGAAAACGCGGCCAAGGATCACTAGCTGTTCTTTTCTTTGCTGATATGAGAGCTGTTCGTCAGCAAATTCTTCGCGGTTCATCGAACGGATCACTACACCGCCATCGGGCTGTTCTATCAGGTATTTAACGCGTAATAAATCGCCATGGCGTATGCCATAGGCTTTGCCATCCCTGATCCTGGTGTCGTCGGTGTTTATTCCTACAACGTCGCCATCGGCCAGACGTGGCTCCATGCTGTTGCCGATCACACGAACGAGTTTTGCTGCCGTGGTTGAAATGCCCAGCTTGTGTAGATAGTAGCGGCGAAAAATCAGGGCAAACTCTTCTTCTTCAGTCAGCTCCATACATCCGCTGCCTGCAGAGAAATGAACATCGATCAGCGGTATTTCTACAAACTCTTCGTTGTCTTGTTCCCCATCTTCCCATACTGTCGCTTTTAGCCTGGTGGGCTGCACATCAGACTCTATTGATGCGTGCCCGAAGGGGAGATCGGCCTTAAACAGGTCGGCAACCGGGCAGCCAAAGAAATCAGCAATCTTTCTGATCATTTCATCGCTATAGCCCTGCTTAGCCCTCTCAAGGCGTGAAATATTGCCTACATCACTGCTCACCGCGTTAGCGAGATCGGCAATGTTTAGCCCCTTCTTAAGTCGAAGGTGCCTGATGTTACGACCCACGGTGGGATCGATTTCTTTGGGGAGTTTTTTTTCGGTTTCCATCCGGCGATTTTTTCATTAATGTGCGTGATACGCAAGATAGGTTGCGCACATTAATGAAGCATTATGCGTTATCAAGCGGATTGTTACGGCCAAATGAGCACTAACCTGTATGAAGAGTAGCCTATTCCCTCAGCTGAACCTGCCCATGGATTACCGCCAATATCAGAATAGACATCTGGCAAACCGGGAAGCGAGTTGCTACCGTTACGTCAAGACGCGTAACGCGAAAGGAAGACATGATGTTGAAGACCCTTGCCAAAGGCGCGGCGCTGGCCGTGCTGCTTACCGGGCTGGTAGCCTGCGATAACCAGGACAGCAAAAAGCCGGAAGTCCCCGCCCCCGCGCCAAAACCGGTTGTGACACAACCCGTAACGCCAGCCCCAGCGCCACCGGTGGAAGAACCCAAGCCCGCCCCCGGCCTGAACGTCTCGCTGCAAAAAGGCCAAATCACCTTTGAACTGCCGCCGGGTTTCAGCGATCAGACCAAGCTGAGCGGCATCATCAACGACGACAAGTCGACCATTCAGCTGTTCCTCGACAGCAAATCGCGCCAGCGCACCGTCGCTTCGGAAGTGATCCCGCCAGCAGACATGAAGATCAATACCAGCGATGCGATGCTCAAAGAGCTGACGCAAAGTATCATTACCGAACTGTCCGACCGCTATCAGAACATCAAGAAAACCAAAGAAGAGAATTTCACCGTCGGCAAGCAGAAGTTCCATCGCCTGGATACCGAACAGACGGTCAACGGGCAAAAACTGGTTTCCACCATCGTGTTGACGGTGTTCAATAAACGGGTCGTGACGTTGCAGCTGTTAACGCCAGCTAAAACACCGGATCTACATCATGCCCTGGTACAGCGAATTATTGATACCATGCAGGTTAAATAACCTGACTGGTTTAGCTCGGCACGCCAATAAGCCAGTTTGCCGATAACCGGACACTGAAAAATCGAGTGACCATGAGCACTGAATCCCAGCACCTATACAGCCAGTTACCTGCTATCGACCGCCTGCTGCGCGACCCTGCGATTGAAACCGCCGTCGCCAAACATGGCCAGACGCTCATCAGTGAACTGTTGCGCCAGATGCAGGCGCAGGCGCGTGAAGCCATCAAGACGCAGCAACAGTTGCCCACCTGGTGTCAGGACTGGCCGCAGGCGCTACATGCCCGCTTGGAGCAGCAACAGCGCCCGGCGTTGCAACCCGTGTTTAACCTCAGCGGCACCGTTTTGCACACCAATCTGGGGCGAGCGCTGTTGGCGCAACCGGCGGTTGATGCGGTGGTCAATGCCATGAGCAGTGCCGTGACGCTGGAATACGATTTGGATGGCGCAGGCCGTGGGCATCGCGATCGGGCCATCGCGGACTTGCTCTGCCAGCTCACCGGGGCGGAAGATGCCTGTATCGTCAACAATAACGCGGCGGCGGTGCTATTGATGCTGGCGGCAGTGGCTCCGGGCCAGCAGGTGGTGGTATCACGTGGCGAGCTGGTGGAGATTGGCGGCGCGTTCCGCATCCCGGACGTTATGCGCCAGGCGGGCTGCCAACTGGTGGAGGTCGGCACCACCAACCGTACACATCTGAAAGATTATCGTGCTGCCATCAACGAGCAAACCGGCCTGTTGATGAAGGTACACACCAGTAATTACAGTATTCAAGGGTTTACCGCTGCGGTCGATGAAAGCGAACTGGCAGTGTTGGGCCATGAACACGGTATTCCTGTGGCGACCGATTTGGGCAGTGGCTCGCTGATCGACATGGCGCAATACGGCTTGCCCGCCGAACCGATGCCGCAACGCCTGATTGCCGCAGGTGTCGATCTGGTGACCTTCTCCGGTGATAAACTGCTGGGCGGGCCACAGGCCGGGATTATCGTCGGTAAAAAAGATCTCATCGCCCGTCTGCAACAGCACCCACTCAAGCGCGCCCTGCGCGTAGGCAAAATCACGCTGGCGGCGCTGGAAGCCACGCTGCGGTTGTATCAACAGCCTGAGCTACTGGCAGAACACTTGCCTACCTTGCGCTTACTAACCCGTCCACAGCAACAGATGCAGGAAACTGCCGAACGTTTGCAAAGCCAGTTGGCTCCGCGGTTTGCTGGCCGCTTCGAGTTGCGCAGCGAGCCATGCTGGTCACAGATTGGCAGCGGTTCGTTGCCGGTAGATCGTCTGCCGAGCTACGCGTTGACCTTTGCCCCACTTGATGGACGAGGCGCTACGCTAGAAGGTTTGGCCCAGCAGTGGCGCGGTTTGCCGCAGCCGGTCATTGGCCGTATCAACGACGGCAAGCTGTGGCTCGATCTGCGTTGCCTGGAACAGGAGGGCGCACTGGTTGAGGCGCTGAGCGCATGATTATTGCCACCGCTGGCCATGTCGACCACGGCAAAACCACCCTGCTACAGGCGATCACCGGCATCAATGCCGATCGCCTGCCGGAGGAACAACGCCGTGGCATGACCATCGATCTTGGCTATGCCTATTGGCCGCAGCCAGATGGCCGCGTGCTGGGGTTTATCGACGTTCCCGGCCATGAAAAATTCCTCGCTAATATGCTGGCGGGCATTGGCGGCATCGACCATGCGCTGCTGGTGGTGGCCTGCGACGATGGCGTAATGGCACAAACCCGCGAGCACTTGGCGATCCTGCGCCTGAGCGGTAGAGCGCAGTTGACGGTGGCGCTAACCAAAGCCGACCGTGTGGAACCTGCACGAGTCACTGAAGTGCAAACCCAGGTGTTGGCCGAATTGGCACAGCAGGGCTGGCATGATGTGCCAGTATTTGTTACTGCGGCGGCCATGGGGGAAGGTATTGATGAGCTGCGCCAGCATCTGTTGATGTTGCAACCCGGTGAGCACTTACTATCACGCCGTTTTCGTTTGGCGGTGGATCGCGCCTTCAGCGTCAAGGGTGCAGGGCTGGTGGTGACAGGGACGGCACTGGGCGGCAGTGTGGCGGTAGGTGATACGCTATGGCTGACCGGTGCGGATGTGCCGGTACGGGTGCGCGGCATGCATGCGCAGAATCAGGCGGCAGAACAGGCGGTTGCCGGACAGCGCATTGCGCTGAATATCAGCGGTGACGTCAGCAAAGATCAGCTAACGCGCGGCGACTGGCTGTTGGCGCAACAACCGCCAGCGGCGGCAGAACGTATTCTGGTGGCGATAGAGGCCGACGCGCTGATCCAGCACTGGCAGTCGCTGCATATTCACCATGCTGCCAGCCATATCACCGGGCGCATTGCGTTGCTGGCCGACAACCTGGCGGAGCTGATCCTCGATCGCCCGCTGTGGCTGGTGGAAAACGATCGGCTGGTGCTGCGTGATATCAGCGCACGCCAAACGTTGGGGGCTGCCCGCGTGCTGGGGCTCTCCTCGCCGAAACGGGGTAAACGTCAGCCGGAGTATCTGGCCTGGCTGGCCGCGCTGGCTCAGGCATCCAGCGATGGGCAGGTGCTGGATTTGCGTTTGCCGGGTGGCGCACTGGATTTGGCCGCGTTTGCCTGGGCGCGACAACTGACGGATGAGGGCCTGCAGGAACTGCTGGCGGGTTATGCCCTGATGATCTCTGGCGAGATGGCGTTGGCCCCGGCCAATGTGCAGGCGCATGAGCAGCGCCTGTTACAGGTGTTGGCCGAATACCATCAGCAACATGCCGATCAGCTTGGCTTGGGGCGCGCTCGTCTGCGCCGTATGGCGTTACCGGCGCTGCATGAGCCGCTGGTATTTATGATGATCGATCGGCTGCTGGCGGCGGGTTTGCTGCGTAATACGCGCGGCTGGCTGCATTTGCCAGACCACGGTTTGGCATTCAGCAGCGAGCAACAGGCGCTGTGGAGCCGCATTGAGCCGCTGTTTGGTGAAGAGCCCTGGTGGGTGCGCGATCTGGCCGCCTCGTTGGGCGAAGAGGAAAACAGCGTTCGCGCCGCGTTGCGCAAAGCGGCACAGCTTGGCTACGTCACCGCCGTGGTGGTCGATCGCTACTACCTCAGCCAGCGTATCGAACAGTTTGCCGCGATGATCCGCGAGCTGGACGCCACGCAAGGCAGCACCAATGCCGGTGATTTCCGCGATCGGCTGGGGGTTGGCCGCAAGCTGGCGATCCAGGTGCTGGAATTCTTCGATCGCAGCGGCTTTACCCGGCGTAAGGGGAACCAGCATCTGCTGCGGGATCGCGGGCTGTTTGGCGGTTGAAATTATGGGTGCATATTGTTGCACCCAGTTTAAAAGATTGTGACACCCCTCATGCGTTTGAGCATTGTTTCGCCATTTCTCCTCATAAACCCCTATCATTCCGGCTAGAGATAGTTCACCGCTTCTTAAGTTTGATCACTGGATCTGCGGCCATGGTGCCGTGAACCTGCTTACCGTCTGCGGGCGGTAAGGTTGCAGCCTCGTTAAAAGGAGATACAAATGGCGAATACCACTACGGCAAGTCACCTCACGCCTGAAAACACCGGGTTTCCTCTCAAACTGAAAAAACGTTACGACAACTTTATCGGTGGTGCCTGGGTGGCGCCGGTACAGGGCGAGTATTACACCAACCTGACGCCGATCACCGGCCAGACGCTGTGCGAAGTAGCCAGCTCTTCCTTCCAGGATATCGAGTTGGCGCTGGATGCGGCCCACGATGCCAAAGGGGCATGGGGGAAAATGTCGGTGCAGGCGCGCGCCAACCTGCTTAACCGGGTCGCCGATCGCATGGAGCAGAATATCGATCTGCTGGCGGCGGCAGAAACCTGGGATAACGGCAAACCGATCCGCGAAACCGTTAATGCCGACGTTCCGTTAGCTATCGACCATTTCCGCTACTTTGCTGCCTGCGTACGAGCGCAAGAGGGCGGCATCAGCGAGATCGACTCCGAAACCGTCGCCTATCACTTCCACGAACCGCTGGGCGTGGTGGCACAAATCATTCCGTGGAACTTCCCTCTGCTGATGGCCTGCTGGAAGATGGCTCCGGCGCTGGCGGCGGGTAACTGCATCGTGTTGAAACCGGCCAAGCTGACGCCACTATCGGTGCTGGTGCTGATGGAACTGATCCAGGACATCCTGCCGCCAGGGGTGATCAACGTGGTCAACGGCGCAGGCGGTGAAATCGGGGAATATCTGGCGACCTCCAAGCGTATCGCCAAAGTGGCCTTTACCGGTTCGACCGAGGTGGGCCGCCAAATCATGGGCTACGCCACCCAGAACATCATTCCGGTGACGCTGGAACTGGGCGGCAAGTCACCCAACATCTTCTTTGCCGACGTGATGGACAAAGAGGATTCGTTCTTCGACAAGGCGCTGGAAGGCTTTGCGCTGTTTGCCTTTAACCAGGGGGAAGTCTGTACCTGCCCGAGCCGGGCGCTGGTGCAGGAATCGATCTACGAGCGCTTTATGGAGCGGGCGATCAAACGGGTGGAGAGCATCCGTAGCGGCAACCCGCTGGACGCCAGCACCCAAATGGGGGCGCAGGTCTCCGAAGGGCAGATGAAGACCATCCTTAACTACATCGAGATCGGCAAGCAGGAAGGGGCCAAGGTGCTGACCGGTGGCCGACGCAAGGCGCTGGATGGCGGGTTGGCGCAAGGGTACTACATGGAGCCCACCATACTGTTCGGCAAGAACAGCATGCGGGTATTCCAGGAAGAGATTTTCGGCCCGGTGCTGGCGGTGACCACCTTCAAAGACATGGATGAAGCGCTGGCGCTGGCTAATGATACCGATTTTGGCCTGGGAGCCGGGGTGTGGAGCCGCAACGGTAACATTGCTTACCAGATGGGGCGCAACATTCAGGCGGGCCGCGTCTGGACCAACTGCTACCATGCCTACCCGGCACATGCGGCGTTCGGCGGCTACAAACAGTCGGGGATCGGGCGTGAAACCCATAAGATGATGTTGGAGCACTATCAGCAGACCAAGTGCCTGCTGGTGAGCTACTCTGAGAAACCGATGGGGCTGTTCTAAACCCTCACGCCAGCCCTCACCCAAAGGGAGAGGGCTGGTTAACCATTACACTGTGGCACTCGGTGCGGGAGTGGCGCCACCACGGTGTTTGCTGAGGAACAGCGCCGTCAGCATCAGCCAGCACAGGCCGCTGACCAGATTGAACAGGCTAAATAACCCGTTACCGCCCCAAACATAGGCCACCTTGGCCAGCTCGATCCCGATGGTGAATACCGACATACTCAGCATGCCCATCACGGCCGAAACGGCACCTTTGCTCACGTTGCTGGAAAACAGCGTCAGGCGATACAGACCGGCGTTCGCCAAACCAATGCCGTAAGCATAAAGGCTCAGCCCGGCGGTCATCCACAGATAGGCGTGGGCGGAAAATACCGTGGCCAGCGCGGCGAGCAGCAGGCCCAGTAGCATCGGCCATGCGCCCAGCTTGATCGGGCGTTCAATACTGAGTTTGCCAGTCACGCGGGCCAGCGTCAGGTTGCCCAGGATCAGCGCGCCAAACACCGGGATCTGCAACAGGCCATAGTCCAGCGCCGAGAGCGACTCACCCTTAATCAGGATCACCGGAGACTGGGCAATCCAGGCCAACAGCGGCAGGCTGGCAAAGCCGATAGCCAATGAACCACAGATAAAGCGCCGATTGACCAGCACCTGGCGATAGTCCCGCCACAGGTTGGCCGCCGAGAAGGCTTCCCCTTGTAGCGTGGCGGTTTCAGGCATGGCTTTCCACAGACCAACAAAGGCAATGGCGGCCAGCGCGGCAAACAGCACAAACATGCTCTGCCAGGAGGCTACGTGAACCCAGGCGGCCCCGGCCAACGGCCCCAGCAGCGGGGCGATCAACGCCACGTTAGCCATCAGCGCGGTGATTTTGATACATGTCGCCTCTTCAAACGACTCCTGAATGGTGGCATAGCCCACCGCGCCGATAAAGCACAGGCCGATCCCTTGCAGGAAGCGCATCACGATAAACTGCTCGATATTGGTGACCAGCAGAATGGCCAGGCAGGTGACGATGAAGAACAGCACCCCGGCCAGCATCACCGGGCGGCGGCCACGGCGATCTGACAGCGGGCCAAGCAGCCACTGCAGGAAAATGCCGCCAGCCAGATAGGCGGTCATTGAGGTGGGCACCCATTCCACACCGGCGTTGAAGTCGGCCACGACCGCCAGCATACCGGGCTGGATCATATCGTTGGCGATATAGGTCGCAAATTCGAACAGCACCAGACAAAGTGGGAATAAAAGCGCCTGTCGGCCTAAAAGTGCCGCAGGGGGTAATGATGTTTTCATTTTTATTTTACTGATAGTAAAGAAGAAATAAGGAACTGTCAGGGCGGGGGTGCGCAAACTGAGCGAGTTGTGGCGGCTATTTTGCCGCCAATTGTTCACCTTGGCAATCATAAGGTGATTTTGAGGCTCATTCTTAATAGTGCGTTTAAGCGTTGTGCTGCACTCCCCTGAGCTATAACCTCTTATTAACATTTCTCTATGACAGAATTATAGGCAACTGACGGGCAGCAATGAGCAATAAAATTGGTTGGATAGATAACTTGCGTGCGCTGGCGTGCATGATGGTGGTGATGATCCACGCGACCACCTACTACGTCGCTAACGGTGTGGCTGTGGGTGAACATAACTGGGATATGGCTAACGTATTGAACTCGATTTCACGGGCTGCGGTGCCGCTATTCTTTATGATTTCCGGCTTTCTGTTTTTTGGGGAGCGCAGTGCCAACCAAAAACACTTTATCCGCATTACCTGCTGTATTTTGTTCTACAGCGCCATTGCCCTGATTTATATTGCCTGTTTTACCCGCATCGGCTTTTGGCCCTCGTTACGCGCCATCCTGCAAAAGCCGGTGTTTTATCACCTGTGGTTCTTTTACGCCATTGCGGTGGTCTACCTGCTTTCGCCGCTGATCAGCGTCAAACCGGTCTCTGGCCGCTATCTGGCCGGGGTAATTGTCATTCTGGCGATTATCGCCAACCCTAATACCAGCAAGCTGACCCTGGATAACGTGCATCTGCTGCCGGTGAACCTGTACATCTATGGCGATACCTTCTATTACCTGCTGTATGCCCTGGCAGGGCGAGCGATCGGCATGATGGCTACCCAACGGCGCGGTATGAGCCTGTTGGCAGTGCTGTGCTTTGTCGCTAGCGTGGTACTGATTATCCGTGGCACCAAAAGCCAGATGTTTATCAACGGCAGCTTTGCCGATACGTTTTATATGTACACCGGCCCCTTGGTGTTTGTGGCGGCGGTCTCGCTGCTGGTGTGGTGCAAAAACTGCCTGCCGAACCCAATCGGTTGGCTAGGCGTGATCTCCCGCCACTCGCTGGCGATCTACGGTTTTCACGCCCTGATCGTTAACGTGATGCGTAACCGCCACTGGGAGTTTCCGGCTTATCCGCTGCTGGATATCTTCTGGGTGTTTGGCATGGCGCTTGGCGTGAGCCTGCTGCTGTCGATGGGGTTACAGAAAGTGGATACCCGGCGGCTGGTGTCTTAAGCCTGCCAGCGCTGCTGTGCCCGCCGCAGTTGGCGGCCAGAGGAGAAGCCTGCGGTTAGCGCGGCTTTTTCCAGACCGTAGCCCTGTTGCAGCCGTTGCTGTGCGACCGCCAGCCGCAGCTGTTCATGATATTCCCGTACGCTGAGGCCGATATGCAGGCGGAACAGCCGTGCCAGATGGCGGCTGCTGACGTGGGCTTTCTCCGCCACCTGGGGGACCGACCATTCGGCCTCTGGCTCGGTGGCCATGACATCCTGCGCCCGGTGCACGGCAGGATGCAGATGATTGCGATAGCGTAGCCACGGGGAAAGCTGTGGATCGTCGCCGGAGCGGCGGAAATAAACCACCATCTCACGGGCAATCTCCAACGCGCGGTCAGCCCCACAGTATTGATTGACCAGGTGCAGGGCCAGATCGATACCGGCGGTGATACCCGCGCTGGTAAACACCCCACGATCCTCAACGAAAATACGGTTTTCCTTCACCTGCGCGGCCGGTGCCTGCTGGCGCAGACGGTCGAGCACGGCGTGGTGAGTGGTGCAGTGATAGCCGTCGAGCAAGCCTGCCTGGGCGGCCAATAGCGCACCGGAACAGACGCAAACCAGGTCAATCTGCCGCTGGGCCAAAGCCGGGCGCAAGGCCCGGAGCCAATTGCGCGCCAGAGCCGCTTCCTCGCTAGCAAAGTAATGCGTTGAGTCCGCCACCCCCGGTATCACCAGAATATCCCCTTCGTTCCACTGTTGCGGTAAGGGGGCCAACTGGCCGATCGTCATGCCGATGGAACAGGTAATCTGCGGCACCGGGCTGACATAGTGCAGTTGGAACTGCCCGGTAAGCCGCAATACCTCAGCCGGGCCGCTGACATCCAGTAACAGCACGTTGGGGAGCATCAGAAAGTAAACGGCCTTGGGCATGATTATTCCTGTGAAAGTTGTGTCAATGCTTCATCGACGCTGGCAATGGTGGCAAAGCGGTCGACCAGCACGGTTTCAGTATGCCGCTTTAGCTGCTCGGGGGTAAAGAGGCTGCCGTCCGGGTGATGCATCGGGAAAGTGAGCGTCGCTTCGGTCACAAACGTCACTTTATAGCCTAGATCCGAGGCGACGCGGGTGGTGGTTTCACAGCATTGCTCGGTGCGAATGCCGCTGATAATCAGATGGTCGATCTGGCGTTCACGCAGCCAGGCATCCAGGCCAGATTCGGTCAGCGCATTGTGTACTCGCTTTTGCACCGTAACGTCAGCCTGATGGCTCAGAAACGGCAGGCGTTTCACGTGGCCAGACGCCAAAGAGAACGGCCCCTCAGGCGAGACATGGAACACGTCGACCAGCGGCACCCCTTGTTGCTGGCAACCCGCGATCAGGCGTGTCAGCGCCTGTTGAAATGCAGGCAGATCGTCTTCCTGCCAGAACGGGCGGTGTTGAAAGGATTGTTGAACATCGATGATCAATAGTGCGCTATGTGACATTTTCGGCCCTCCTCAATTTGGTGTAACACCATACTGTTCCAGCAGTCAGTCTGAAAGAAGGCCAAAAACGGCCATCATGATGGCAACAACGGACCAACGTTGAAGGGAGGTAAACCCCTCATCGATTGAGAGGGGTTATGTGCAGTTAGGGAGGGGTTACATCAGCGGCTGCAGGCAGCGGTAAAGCTCGCGGAAGGTGTTGCGTTGGGCGGTGTAATATTGATGCCGTTCGGTATCAGGCTCATGCACCTGCTCTAACGGCAATTCGGGCAGTAGGGTGCTCAATGACACGCCAGGGTTCAGCGCAATCTGTGCCAGACGCGCGGCACCTAATGCCGGGCCAACGTCACCACCGGTGCGGTATTCCAGCCGCTGGCCGCTGATATCCGCCAGCATCTGGCGCCAGAACGGGCTACGTGCGCCGCCGCCAATCAAGGTGATAGCCGTGGGTTGCAGGCCGCTGGCATGCAGCACGTCCATGCCATCTGCCAGTGCATAACCCACCCCTTCCAGCACCGCTCGTGCGAGATCGTTCGGCCCATGTTGATGAGTGAAGCCCCAGAAGGCCCCTTTGGCATTCGGGTTGTTGTGTGGCGTACGTTCGCCGGAAAGATAGGGCAAGAACCACAGCGGCGTTTCAGCAGGAGCAGCCTGCTCAACGTTACGCAGCAGGGTGGCAACGCTGTCGACATTAGTTAACTGGCAGGCCCAGTCCAGGCAGGACGCCGCGCTGAGCATCACCGACATCAGGTGCCAGGTCTGCGGCAGCGCATGGCAGAAGCTGTGTACCGCGCTGGCCGGGTTACTGAGGAAGCCGTCGCTGACGGCGAAGTAGACGCCAGAGGTTCCCAGCGACAGCATCGCCTGCCCGGCCTGATACAGCCCGACGCCGATCGCTCCGGCGGCATTGTCACCCCCGCCAGCCACCACCGGCACCGGTGCCATCCCCCAGCGTTGGGCCAGCTCGCTATGCACTTGCCCGGTGATCTGGTTGCCCTCAAACAGCGCAGGCATTTGCTCACGCGTCAGCTCGCAGGCATCAAGCATGGCATCGCTCCAGTCACGTTTGGCGACGTTCAGCCACATTGTCCCTGCGGCATCGGACATATCGCTGGCAAACTCGCCGGTGATGCACCAGCGCAGGTAATCCTTCGGCAATAACACCTTATCGATCTGCTGGAAAATCTGTGGTTCGTGCTCTTTGACCCACAATAGCTTGGGGGCGGTGAAGCCGGGCATCATCAGATTACCGGTGATTTCCCGTGAGCTAGGTACGGTTTGTTCCAGTGCCTGGCATTGCGCAAAGCTGCGGCCATCGTTCCACAGGATGGCGGGGCGCAATACCCGTTGCTGTTTATCCAGTAACGTTGCGCCATGCATTTGCCCGGTCAGGCCAATGGCTTTGACCTGTTGCAGGCTATGCTGTTTAGCTAATGCCAACATGGCGCGGTCGGTGGCTTGCCACCAATCTTGCGGGTCTTGTTCAGACCATAGGGGATGGGGGCGCGAGATGGGCAGTGGTTCGCTCTGGCTGGCCAGCAGCTGGCCTTGCTCGCCTAGCAGAATGACTTTCACGCCGGAAGTACCGAGATCGATTCCAATATACATGAGCACGGATCCTTTGAAGCGCGATGAGATGACCCACCGCGCCGTAGAGAGTTAGCCGAACAGGTAGCGGTTGACCAGGTTCTCCAGCTTTTCCTGATGCCCGCTGGCATGTTGTGGTGCCAGCACCTGTTGCTCGGCGTGCTGTGCCAGCGCTTCGAGCGACAGTTTCCCTTGCAGGATCTGTTGGCCCAGCTCACCGTTCCAACCGGCATAGCGTTTGGCAACCTGCTGATGTAGCTGACCATCTTCGATCATGCGGGCGGCCACTTTCAGCGCCAGCGCCATGGTGTCCATCGCGCCGATATGGCCGTAGAACAGATCATATTTGTCGGTACTTTGGCGGCGCACCTTCGAGTCAAAGTTCAGCCCGCCGGTAGTGAAGCCGCCGGCCTTGAGGATTTCGAACATCACCAGCGCGTTTTCTTCCACGCTGTTCGGGAACTGATCGGTATCCCAACCTAGCTGTGGATCGCCCCGGTTGGCATCGACCGAGCCGAAAATTCCCAGCGCGATGGCGGTGGCGATCTCGTGGTGGAACGAATGTCCGGCCAGCGTGGCGTGGTTGGCCTCGATGTTCACCTTGATCTCTTTTTCCAGGCCGAACTGTTTAAGGAAACCGTAAACGGTGGCGACGTCGTAATCGTACTGATGCTTGGTCGGCTCCTGGGGTTTGGGCTCGATCAGCAGTGTACCCTGGAAGCCGATCTTATGTTTGTGCTCAACCACCATCTGCATAAAGCGGCCAATCTGTTCACGCTCCTGACGCAGATCGGTATTGAGCAGGGTTTCATAGCCTTCACGCCCGCCCCACAGCACATAGTTTTCACCGCCCAGCTTGTGGGTGGCATTCATGGCCGTGAACACCTGAGTTGCTGCCCAACTGAAGACTTCCGGATCCGGGTTGGTCGCCGCCCCGGCACCGTAACGCGGATGGGTGAAGCAGTTGGCGGTACCCCATAGCAGCTTCACGCCGCTGCTTTGCTGTTTCTCTGCCAGCACGTCGGTCATGACCGCGAAGTTGTTCAGATACTCTTTTAGCGTGGCCCCTTCCGGCGATACGTCGATATCGTGGAAGCAGTAGTAAGGCACGTTCAGCTTATGGAAAAACTCGAACGCCACATCGGCCTTGCGTTTGGCCAGCTCCAGCGCTTCACCCGGCTGTTGCCAGGGACGATCGAAGGCCCCGATGCCGAACATGTCAGCCCCGTTCCAGCAGAAGGTGTGCCAGTAGCAGGCGGCGAAGCGCAGATGGTCGGCCATACGCTTGCCGAGGATGATTTCATCGGGGTTGTAGTGGCGGAAAGCCAACGGGTTATTGCTGCTGGTACCTTCGTAACGAACCTGTTCTAGCTGATCAAAATAGGATTGCATGAGTGACTCCTTGGTAACGGTGCCCGGCGTAAGGGATGCGGGATGCGCTCATCTTCGGAGTAAGTGGCGGAATGCTCAATTACGTTATTTCACACTTAAATTCACAGAATTATTAAATGTGCGCGGGATCTCATAATTCAACGAAGGGCCTGTTTTGCTGGTCTCGGGATATTTCACAGGTTTAAAACATGACCGCCATCATAAAATCAACATTAAACCAAAAACCGTAATTCACTGATGAAAATCTGTAATTGCTGAACATCGCATAAGCGACAACAATCCACGGGAAGTTTCGTGCTTTATCTCGTCACCTTTCAATTTTGCCGTTTGAAAGCGTATGGATAACTATTTCCCTACACAACTCAAGGGTTATAAAATGAAATTCAAACCACTCTTGCTTTCTGCTTGCGCATTGCTGCTACTGGCCAGCCAACCGGGCTACAGCCAACAGATTAAAATCGGTATGGCCATCGACGACCTGCGTCTGGAGCGTTGGCAAAAAGACCGCGATATCTTTGTCAAGAAAGCCAACACCCTGGGGGCCGATGTGTTTGTTCAGTCGGCCAATGGCAATGAAGAAACCCAAATGGCGCAGATCGAGAATATGATCAACCGCGGCGTCGATGTCCTGGTGATCATCCCCTATAACGGCCAAGTGCTGAGCAACGTGATCAGCGAGGCGAAACGCGAAGGCATCAAGGTCCTGGCTTATGACCGCATGATCAACAATGCCGATATCGATTTCTACATCTCGTTTGATAATGAGAAAGTGGGCGAGATGCAGGCGGAAAGCCTGGTGCAGCGCGTGCCGCAGGGCAACTATTTCCTGATGGGCGGCTCGCCGGTGGATAATAACGCCAAGCTGTTCCGCAAGGGGCAGATGACCGTGCTGCAACCGCTGATCGACAGCGGTAAGATCAAGATAGTGGGCGATCAGTGGGCCGACGGGTGGCTGCCGGAAAACGCGCTGAAGATTATGGAAAACGCCCTGACGGCCAACAATAACCATATCGATGCGGTAGTGGCCTCCAACGATGCCACCGCGGGTGGAGCCATTCAGGCACTGGCTGCGCAAGGGTTGGCGGGGAAGGTGGCGATCTCTGGCCAGGACGCCGATCTGGCGGCGGTAAAACGCATCGTGGCGGGCACCCAGACCATGACGGTCTATAAACCGATCAGCAAACTGGCCGACGAAGCGGCGGATATCGCCGTGCAACTGGGCAAAGGGGAACAACCCAAGTCCAACGCCAAATTAAATAATGGCAGTAAAGAGGTTTCGGCCTGGCTATTAACCCCAGTACAGGTGGATAAAACGAATATCGACAGTACGATTATTGCCGATGGTTTCCATAAGCAATCGGACCTTAATTAATGGCAACGCCATCTGGGGGGAGTGAATAATGCCCTGCCTGTTAGAAATGCGAAATATCACTAAACAATTCGGCGCAGTCAAAGCCGTGGATAATGTCAGCCTGCACTTGGAGGCGGGGCAGGTATTATCCTTGTGCGGTGAAAATGGCTCAGGAAAATCCACCTTGATGAAAGTGCTGTGCGGAATATATCCGCACGGCAGTTATCAGGGCGATATTTATTTTTCGGGCGAGATCGTTTCGGCGAAAACCATTCGCGATACCGAGCAGAAAGGTATCGCCATCATTCACCAGGAATTGGCCCTGGTGAAGCAGATGACGGTGCTGGAGAACCTGTTTCTCGGCAACGAGTGGGGCCGCTATGGGGTGATGGATTACGACAACATGTACCTGCGGTGCCAGCGCATGCTGGCACAGGTCAAGCTGGAGGTTGACCCCAATACCCGCGTGGGTGAACTGGGGTTGGGCCAACAGCAATTGGTGGAGATCGCCAAGGCCTTGAACAAACAGGTGCGCCTGTTGGTACTCGATGAGCCCACCGCCTCATTGACCGAAAGTGAAACCGCCACGTTGCTGGCGATCATTGCGGATCTGCGCGATCACGGGATCGCCTGTATCTACATTTCGCACAAGCTCAACGAGGTGAAAGCGATCTCGGACTTTATCTGCGTGATCCGCGATGGCAAGCACATTGGCACCCGGCCTGCGGCGGAGATGAGCGAGGACGATATCATCGCCATGATGGTTGGCCGTGAGCTGACCGAGCTGTATCCGCAGGAACCCCATACCATCGGCGAGGTGGTCCTGCAGGTGGAAAACCTCACTGCCTGGCACCCGGTCAACCGGCATATCCGCCGGGCCGATAATGTGTCTTTTACCCTGCGGCGTGGGGAGATCCTCGGCGTGGCCGGGCTGGTTGGCTCCGGGCGTACCGAAACCATGCAGTGCCTGTTTGGCGCCTATGCGGGTCGTTGGCAGGGCAATATCACCATTGCAGGGCAGGCGGCCACCATCACCAACTGCCGCGAGGCAATGCGATATGGCATCGCCATGGTGCCAGAAGACCGCAAGCGCGATGGCATTGTGCCGGTGATGGGCGTGGGAGCCAATATGACGTTGGCGGCGCTGGGGGATTTCAGTGGCGCATTGACGGTGCTGGATGATGCGCAGGAGCAGGCCACTATTCAACAATCGCTGGCACGGTTGCGGGTAAAAACGTCTTCTGCGGAACTGGCTATCGCGCGTCTCAGCGGGGGTAACCAGCAGAAAGCCATCCTGGCGAAGTGCCTGTTGCTGAACCCGCAAATCCTCATTCTGGATGAGCCAACGCGCGGCATTGATATCGGGGCCAAGCAAGAGATTTACAAACTGATCAATCAATTGGCACAACGGGGGCTCGCGGTGATTGTGGTGTCCTCCGAATTGCCGGAGGTGCTGGGGTTAAGCGATCGAGTATTGGTGATGCATCAGGGGCAGATCAAAGCTGATTTGGTGAACCGCGATCTGACCCAGGAACAGGTAATGGAAGCGGCCTTGAGGAGTGAAACACATGTTGAAAAGCACGCAATCTGAAGCCAGCCTGCCGCCAGTGGAGGCAAAAAAGCCGCCGTTCGGGCTGAAAACCGTCAACCTGCAGGTGTTCGTGATGCTGGCGGCGATCGCCGTCATCATGCTGTTCTTTACCTTTACCACCGAAGGGGCCTATCTCAGCGCCCGTAACATCTCCAACCTGCTGCGCCAGACGGCGATCACCGGCATTCTGGCGGTGGGCATGGTGTTCGTGATTATTTCGGCGGAGATCGACCTTTCCGTTGGCTCAATGATGGGGCTGTTGGGCGGCGCGGCGGCGATCTTTGACGTCTGGTTCGGCTGGCCGCTGCCGTTGACCATTGTGGTCACGCTGTTGGCGGGGCTGTTGCTGGGGGCGTGGAATGGCTGGTGGGTAGCCTATCGTAAAGTCCCTTCGTTTATCGTCACTCTGGCGGGGATGTTGGCGTTTCGCGGTATTCTGATCGGCATTACCAATGGCACCACCGTATCACCCACCAGCAATGCCATGTCACAGATTGGCCAGAGCTACCTGCCCAACGGAGTGGGTTTTGGCATTGGCGCGGTCGGCCTGATGCTGTTTGTGGCCTGGCAGTGGCGGCGGCGTAGTAGACGTACGCAACTGGGCTTGCCGGTAGCGGCAGCGAGCGGCGATGTCACCCGGCAGAGCATCATGGCAATCCTGGTATTAGGGGCGATTTACCTGCTGAACGACTATCGTGGGGTACCAACGCCGGTGCTGATCCTGACCGCATTGATGCTGGCAGGGATCTTTATGGCGTCGCGTACCGCCTTTGGCCGCCGTATTTATGCCATCGGCGGTAATATTGATGCCGCGCGGCTTTCCGGGGTTAACGTTGAGCGTACCAAGCTGGCGGTGTTTGCCATCAACGGCCTGATGGTGGCGATTGCCGGGCTGATCCTCAGTTCGCGCCTGGGGGCCGGTTCGCCTTCTGCCGGTAACATTGCCGAGCTGGATGCTATCGCCGCCTGCGTGATCGGCGGCACCAGCCTGGCGGGGGGGATTGGTAGCGTGGCGGGAGCGGTGATGGGGGCGTTTATCATGGCCTCATTGGATAACGGCATGAGCATGTTGGACGTGCCGACGTTCTGGCAATATATCGTCAAAGGCGCGATCCTGCTGCTGGCGGTGTGGATGGATTCCGCGACCAAACGCCGGGTCTAGGCGCGGCTTTACACTTGTAGCTGTGACCGTATTTATTGCTGGGGAGCCCCCATGTTTAAGAAGCGCTACCGTATTACGCTGCTGTTCAACGCCAATAAAGTGTATGACCGCCAGGTGGTGGAGGGCGTTGGGGAGTATTTACAGGCGTCGCAAAGTGATTGGGATATCTTTATCGAAGAGGATTTTCGCTGCCGCATCGATAATATCAAGGACTGGTTGGGGGACGGCGTGATCGCCGATTTCGACGACCGGAATATTGAGCAACTGTTGCGTAATGTCCAGGTGCCGCTGGTTGGCGTCGGGGGCTCTTATCATCGGGAGGCGGATTACCCGCCGGTGCATTACATCGCGACCGATAACCATGCGCTGGTGGAAGCGGCGTTTATGCACCTGAAAGAAAAAGGGCTGAACCGCTTTGCGTTCTATGGCCTGCCTGCCGAGGGGGGGAAGCGTTGGGCGCAGGAACGTGAACAGGCTTTCCGCCAGTTGGTGGCGGCGGAACAGTATCAAGGGGTGGTGTATCAGGGGATGGAAACCGCGCCGGAGAACTGGCAATACGCCCAGAATCGCCTGGCGGACTGGGTGCAGACTTTGCCCCAGCAGACCGGGATTATAGCCGTTACCGATGCGCGGGCGCGCCACCTGTTACAGGTGTGCGAGCACCTGGATATTCCCGTGCCGGAAAAACTCTGTGTGATTGGCATAGATAACGAAGAGCTGACGCGCTATCTGTCGCGCGTGGCGTTGTCGTCGGTGGTGCAGGGGACGCGCCAGATGGGCTATCGTGCCGCCAAGCTGTTACATCAACTGCTTGATCAGCGTGATCTGCCGCTACAGCGTATTCTGGTGCCGCCGGTGAAGGTGATTGAACGGCGGTCTACCGATTTCCGTTCACTGCGCGACCCGGCGGTGATCCAGGCCATGCACTATATCCGTTACCATGCCTGCAAGGGGATCAAGGTGGAGCAGGTACTGGATGCGGTGGGCATGTCCCGTTCCAATCTGGAAAAGCGCTTCAAGGATGAAACCGGCCAGACGATCCATAACGCCATCCATCAAGAAAAGCTCGATCGCGCCCGCAATTTACTCACCGCGACCTCATTGCCCATCAATGAAATTTCCCAGATGTGTGGCTACCCATCGTTGCAGTACTTCTATTCGGTGTTCAAGAAAGGCTATGACATGACGCCCAAAGAGTGCCGCGACCGTTTTGGGGAGGTCGGCTATTGAAACCGCAGTGCGGTCACTGTTGGTCACGCGGCACATAATATTTCTGTCATTACGGCTCCCTATAGTGGCGTTGCTTTTTACCTTTGGGCAAAACCATTATCAGGGAGTACATAATATGCATAATTTACCATCCCGCCTGGCACTGCTGGCCAGTTGCCTGGCATTCAGCACCACGCTATGGGCGCAGGCTCAGGAAGTCCCCGCCGTGCTGGCCGGGCACGCCGTATTACCGGTGAAGTCCAGCGTCACTGCCCCCCAGGATGCACCAACCGATCTGCAACAGAGTGGTAAATACACCAGTGGCAAACGCATCACCGAACTGGGTAGCGTAGCGGGGAAATCTGCCGATCGGCTGACCGGTATCGGGCTACCCATCAATGGCCAGCCGCTGCAGGGGCATTCCGGTATCAAACACATGCCGGATGGCACCTACTGGGTGCTGACCGACAACGGCTTTGGCAGCAAGGCCAACTCGCCGGACGCCATGCTGTATCTCAACCATTACCGTATCGATTTCAAGGAAGGCACGGTAACGCCGCTAAAAACGCTGTTCCTGCACGATCCCGATAAAAAAGTCCCGTTCCATATCGTCAATGAAAGCAGCGATAAACGTTACCTGACCGGCAGCGATTTCGACCCGGAAAGCTTCCAGTTTGCCGACGATGCCCTATGGATCGGCGATGAATTCGGCCCTTACCTGATTAAAGCGGATCTGAACGGCAAGGTACTGGCGGTATTTGATACCCAGGTTGACGGCAAGGTAGTGAAATCGCCGGATAACCCGACGCTGACGCTGCCAGGTGCGCCGGATGGCAAGCAGAACTTCCAGGTGGCGCGCTCCAAGGGCTTTGAAGGAATGGCGGTGTCACCAGACGGTAGTAAGCTGTATCCCCTGCTGGAAGGGGCGCTGTGGGACGGCGAACAGTTTGAGAACGTGGCGGGTAAACGCTACCTGCGGGTGCTGGAGTTTGACGTCAAACAGCAGGCATGGACTGGCCGCATCTGGCAGTATGTGTTGGAAGACAATCAGAACGCCATCGGTGATTTCAATATGATCGACGCCAATCATGGCCTGGTAATCGAACGTGATAATGGTGAAGGCACAGCCGATAAAGCCTGTGCGGCAGGCGCGCCAACGGATAACTGCTTCAACCAGATCGCCAAATTCAAACGGGTCTACAAAATAGCGTTTTCCGACGCCAACGTCGGCAAACCGGTAGAAAAACTGGCGTATATCGATTTGCTGAACATTCAGGACCCGCAGAAGCTGGCGCGTAAACCGCTGAATAACGGCGTGCTGACCTTCCCGTTCTTCACGATCGAGAATGTCGACGTGGTGGATGGCAGCCATATCATCGTGGGGAACGACAATAACTTCCCGTTCTCTTCCAGCCGTGAACCCAACGTGGCGGATGATAACGAATTTATTTTGCTGGATGTGAAAGCCCTGCTACAACCGTAAAATTCTCATTTATCGCCAAGCCTTCTCCTGATGGGGTGAAGGCTTTTTTATTCCGGTGATGAAGGAATATGTTAAGTGACTCGGTTTTGGTGGGGGCATAGTAGATATAGGACGCGGTCATTTTCAGGTAAGTATATTAATAAAACGTTACTTTCAATCTTGCCGCTTCAGGTTGGCTTTCTGGTAGTCTGCTCTGGGCGTTTTACACTATGTCGCCATTTGTATTGTGAATAATGGCACCAAGGATTGAAGGTGGGAAAATGTCTCGTGTCAGTACCGAAAGTATTATTGCGAAATTAAATTCGTTAGCTATTGCTATTCCTTTGGAGATCTTGATTGCGTGGGAGTCTAGTGATGAGGCTTGGTGTTTAAAGGACGTGCATAAAAAGCCGGTGTATGCCAATGCCAGATATGGCCTGTTACTGAAACCGGAAGGAAATGGGAGACCTTCTGCACTGGCCCCTTTTAAGCCCTTTATCTCAATCCATGACCAACGCGTTATTGATGAGGTGAGGAAGATTGAGGCAGTAGGGATCCTCCCTATTGATAGCAAACGCATATTCAGCGTGTTTTATTGTGAACGCATGCCCTACTACGACAAACAGGCTCATTGCTCCGGTATTATCAGCCATATCAAGCCACTGCACTCCATCACACCGCGTTTTTTTGTCTCTGGTGATGGCATCGGTAAATTAACCGTTGCTTGTCCCTCCGAGATTTTATCCGCTAAGGAATGGGTCGTGGCTTTTCTGTTGTTACAAGGCATGGCGGAGAAGGAGATTGCCGGTATTCTCAACAGAACGCTGAGAACGGTAAAGTTCCATAAAAGTAACATTCTGGCGAAAGTCCATTGTGAAACCACACGGGAGTTTATATTTTTTGCCAGAAAGCAGCAATGGCAATTCTATATCCCACCGTTATTTTCTAAACCCTGTTATATCATCCGCTAATCATCTCACTACAAAACTGTACCTTTGGTACAGTTTATTGTTTGTACTTCAAGAGTATGCTCGCTTTCATCATCTGGCATCCCAGTTGATATCTCAATGACATGGATGAGAAGAGGTCATACAATGAGTTATGCAAGCAATCTTGATTTTCCAATATTAATTGTTTCTGTACGCGATAATAAAATACAGGTCGATGATAGCTATCATGCGATAAAGGAGGTGCTGGCATTAAATAACTACCATTTTATCCACGCGGAAACCAATGAGACGGCCCTGGCGATGGCCAGAAAAGAAGCGGGTATCGGTTGTATCATTATTAATGAGTGTGATGGGGCGAACCTGGGTGAGGGGTCTCCCATTATCAAGGAGATTATTCGTGTGATCCGCGCTAAAAACAGCCGGGTGCCTATCTTCTTTTCGTCAAGTGTGCCTTTGTTAGGGCGTTTATCGACGGAGGTGATTCAAGAGATCCATGAGTACATCAATATCAGCGAAGATACGCCCAAGTTTATTGCTGGCCGCATTCATCTGGCTATACGTCAGTATGTTGAGAACCTGCTGCCGCCTTACTTCGCCGCGCTAAAAAGTTACGCGTTAGACAGCCCTTACTATTGGGATTGCCCGGGGCATCAAGGGGGCGTTGCCTATCTTAAGCACCCGGTAGGCCGTGAGTTTATCAATTACTTTGGCGAAAACCTGATGCGGGCAGACATCGGCATCTCTACGCCGGAAATGGGGGACTGGCTTGAACACAAGGGAGCGCCGGGCGAATCGGAAACGCGAGCTGCCAAACTGTTTGGCGCGGACAAAACCTTCTATGTGACAGGGGGCTCTTCCCAGTCTAACCAGATAGTGGGCCACTCAATTGATTTAAAAGATAAAATCATCCTGGTTGACCGCAATTGCCACAAGTCCGTTAACCATGAGCTGACCATCACCCAGGCTAAACCCGTCTATTTCCAACCTGCGCGTAATGGGCTCGGCATTATTGGCTTGATCTCTCCCGATCAGTTTGAAGCCAGAGCGATCCAGCAAAAAATTGATGACAGCGTGCTGGCTTATCAGGCAGAAGACCGCTGCCCCGCCTATGCCATCATCACTAACTGTACTTACGACGGTCTGATTTATGACGTCACCGCCGTTACCCAAACGCTGGCCAAGTCGGTACCCCGGATCAAATTTGATGAAGCCTGGTATGCCTATGCGAAATTCCATCCCCTCTATCAGGGGAGGTTCGCCATGGATGTCCCTGAAGATAAAGACAACGGCCCAACGCTGTATGCCGTGCAATCGACACACAAGATGCTGGCGGCCTTTTCTTCAGCCTCGATGATACATATCCGCAATTCCAAGCGTGCGCCGGTGGATTACGACATTTTCAACCAGGCTTTTATGATGCACGGCACCACGTCACCGTTCTATCCGATTATTGCCTCGATGGATGTGGCGACCGCCATGATGGAGGGGCAAGCCGGTAAGACATTGGTCGATGAAGCTATTCACGACGCTATCAGCTTCCGCAAGACGCTGGTGACCGTCGCAGACAAGCTCAAAGCGGAAAAAAGTGACAAGGGATGGTTCTTCGATGTCTGGCAGCCGAGCACGTTGCTGCAGGAGGGCAAAAAGGTTCCCTTCACCCAGGTTGCCGACGAGGTGCTAGCCAACGATCCCACCTGCTGGCAGCTGCGAGCGGGAGAGGCATGGCACGGCTTCGGCGATTTGCCGGAAGGTTATGCGATGTTGGATCCCATCAAGGTCACCATTACCTGCCCTGGGCTGAACGCGCAAGGAAAGATGAATGTTTTCGGCATCCCCGCGCCGGTAGTGGCAAAATTCCTGGATACCCAGCGTATTATCCCGGCCCGCAACGGCGACTACACCATTCTGGTATTATTTGCATTGGGTTCTACCCAGGGCAAATGGAATACCCTGATCGACATGCTGATGATATTTAAACATCACTATGACGAGAATACCCCGCTGACCTCGGTGCTTCCGCAGGTTGCGGCCAGCTCCCCCGTCTATCGCAACATGGGCATCGGTGATTTATGCCGGTCGATCCATCAGGCCAATATCGAGCTGAAAATTGCCGAGCTTTTGGAGCTTGCCTGTTTTGCAGAGGCCATCCCCGTTCTTACCCCCTCCCAGGCCTATCAATGCCTGATCTCCGACCAAACCGAGCAGGTCAAGGCTGCCGACATAAACAACCGCACGCTGGGCGTGATGATAACCCCTTACCCACCGGGCATTCCGCTCATCATGCCGGGTGAAAAGGTGACGTCAGAATCACGGGCCATCGTCGATTACCTGGTGGCCTTGCAGACCTTCGGCCAGCGCTTCCCCGGCTTTGAACATGAACTGCAGGGGGTGGAAGTGGATGAGAACGGCACTTATTGGGTGCGGTGCATAAAAGAAACGCCTGCCAGCGCTGCCGACAAGGTTCCTGTTTCCACCATGCGTTAATCAGCCTGCGCATTATCCCCATGGGTGCGATCAGCACCCTCTTCAAGATTCGTATCAACGCAATAATGATGGGAAATATCATGGCTTCTGTTAATACTGCCTCCGTAAAAAAAATGGGGCTGGTCGCCCTGACGTTGGTGACTGCCTCGAACATGATGGGATCCGGGGTCTTTATGCTGCCAACCAATCTGGCAGGCATCGGGTCTATCTCTTTATTTGGCTGGGTGATTACCATTGTCGGCGTGATTGCCTTGGCGCTGGTGTTTGCCAAGAACAGCATGGTGACACCGCGTGATGGCGGCATTATTGCCTATGCCAGCGACGCGTTTGGGCCATTTATTGGCTTTCAGACCACCATCTGTTACTGGATCAGCGCCTGGGTGGGTAACGTGGCGCTGCTGGTGGCGGGTGTGGGTTACCTGAGCTATTTCTTCCCCATTCTCAAAGATCCGCTTGTCAGCTCTATCACCGCCATTGTTATCCTCTGGGGGTTTATCGCTCTGGCTTCTTTGGGGGCAAGGGTGGCCGGGCGCTCCCAATCATTCACCGCCTGCTGCATGCTAGTGGTGGTATTGGGCATCGGTTTTATTGGCTGGTTCTGGTTCAAACCCGCGTTGTTCACTGAAGTTTATAATGGCACCAAGGGTAGCGACGCTTCGGCAATCCTCTCCGCCGCATCTTTGGCTTTGTGGGGCTTCCTGGGTGTGGAATCCGCAGTGGTGTCCAGCGGACAGGTGGAAAACCCCGAATCCACCGTGCCCAAGGCGACGGTATTGGGGTTGCTGATTGCCGCCGTGTGTTATGTCACCAGTTGTTCGGTGATTATGGGATTGGTACCACATAGTGAATTGGTGAATTCCGCCGCTCCCTTTGCCGACGCCGCTCGTTATATGTTTGGCGAATTTGCCGGGGAAGTGGTTTCCGCACTGAGCATTATCGCCTGTTTCGGCTCGATCTCTGGCTGGCTGATCTTGCAGTCTGAAGCCCCAAAAGCTGGCGCGAAGCAGGGGCTATTCCCGAAATTCTTTGCCGTGGTGAACAAAAACGATGTACCGATGAAGGGGCTGATTTTTACCGGCGTGCTGATGACCGTGGTATTACTGACCACGGCTTCGCCTAATCTGGCAAAACAGTTTCAGGTGATTGTGCTGATGTCGGTGTTTGCCTCTTTACTGCCCTATATCTATGCGCTGGTCGCGCTACCGATCATCATGGTGGCCAAATCCTTGAATAAGGGCGGGGCCTTCATTTTCTACTGCACGTTGGCGGTGATTGGCATTCTCTACAGTCTGTTTGCCCTGTTCGGATCGGGAGGCAATGCCATGTTCTGGGGGGTATTGATGATGATGCTCACCATCCCGCTATATGCACTGGTTGCGGCAAAACGCAGCAAAAGCGGGATCAAAACACTGTACCTGGATAGCGAGGAGTAGCCGTAAAAAACAGAAAGCGCGGTAACAATTTTCGCTTTCGGCATCGGAGCCGGAAAACGCAAACTGTGCCGCGCCTAGTTAGCAGCAGTAGCGATTAATGCACTGCCTGTGGGGCTTGCCAGTTTTCGTGATAGATATGTACGGCTTGCTCTTGCGTGGTAGTGCGATCGCCGGTCAGGCGGTAGGCCACGGTGAAGGCAAAATCAAACGCGGCCCCCAACCCTTGGCCACTGATCAGATTGCCATCTTCCACAACCCTTTCAGCCACGTAGGTACCATCTTCGATCTCCTGATGCAGATCGCCAGAACAGACATAGCGGCGGCCTTGCAGCAGTTTGTTGGCAGCCAGCACGCGAGCGGCGGCAGAACACAGTGGGCAGATCAGCTTGGCAGCACGATCGTGGCGGCGGATAAACTCCACGACCAGCTCGTTTTCCGCCATTGCGGCAGTAGCCTGCGGCCCACCGGGGATCACCACGGCATCGTACAGTTGGTCCATGCGGCGTTCCAACAGAGCATCGGCAAACATACGTATCTGGTGATAGCTGCGCAGCTCCAGCCTATCCTGGCAGGACAGCAGCTCTACCTCTATCTCCATACGACGTAACACGTCGATCACGATAACCGCCTCGGCCTCTTCAAATCCTTCGCTCAGCAGGACGGCAACTTTCTTGGTCATAGCATCTCCAGCAATGTACGGGTTAATAACCCGGGCTCGGCTAGGGTAGCAGATAAAAGGCGGGAGTTTTGTGCGGGAGAGCAAGTGTAAGAAGGGGATCGCGGAAACTTGAATTCCCTCTTAGCAGCTAGGGGGATTCGCGCTATAATCTGCGACTTGCTTCCTGTATCCAGAGGAAGATCCTCGTCCCCGGTGGGGCGGCTGGACTTCAAATCCAGTTGGGGCCGCCAGCGGTCCTGGGCAGGTTCGACTCCTGTGATCTTCCGCCACTCGATGTCTCTCAAACTCTCCTGAATTCAACTAAAACCCCGTGTATACTGGCTTTGAGCCATAATTTTGTCTACAGAGTTCAACCGAACTCAACCCACATCAAGTGATATCTGGGGGTCCTTTAGGGGGTTTAAAAAAGTATGCTATTTTCTGGCACCCCCGTAGGCATGTTGTAACCCCTTTTTATCTGGTTTGGCAGCACCTCGCTTGAGGTCACTGCCCATATCTATCAATGGAGATGCTATGCCACTAACGGACATAAAAGTGAAAACGGCCAAGCCGATGGAGAAAGCCTACAAGTTGGCTGACGGCGGTGGCATGTATCTGCTGGTCAAACCTAATGGCTCAAAGTACTGGCGCTTGAAGTACCGCTTTGCTGGTAAAGAGAAGATGCTTTCTATCGGCGTGTATCCCGATGTCTCATTGGCTGACGCGCGAGAGAAAAGAAAGGATGCACGCAAAACGTTAGCTTCTGGTGGTGATCCTGGTGAAGTGAAGAAGGCTGAAAAGCTGTCGCAAAAGCTTTCTATCGCAAACACCTTCGAAGCTATCGCACGAGAATGGCATCAGCATAAGGCCGACCGTTGGTCGTTACGCTACCGTGAGGAAATTATCGATACCTTCGAGAAAGACATTTTCCCGCATATCGGCAAACGTCCTATTGCTGAAATCAAGCCGATGGAGTTGCTGGAAACGTTACGACGGATGGAGAAACGTGGGGCGTTGGAAAAAATGCGTAAGGTACGGCAGCGCTGCGGGGAGGTTTTCCGCTACGCCATTGTTACCGGGCGTGCTGAGTACAACCCCGCGCCTGATTTGGCGACAGCATTGGCAACACCGAAAAAGACGAATTTCCCTTTTCTTAGCGTTGAAGAGCTACCTCATTTCCTCAAAGATCTCGCTGGGTACACCGGTAGCATCATCACCAAAACTGCAACGCAAATCATCATGCTGACAGGGGTTCGTACTCAGGAGCTGCGTTTTGCTCGTTGGCAGGATATCGACTTCGAGAAACGGCTTTGGGAAGTCCCCCCTGAAGTGATGAAGATGAAGCGGCCCCACATCGTTCCGTTGTCTGAGCAGGTAGTGAATTTGTTCTTGTCACTGAAACCTATCTCGGGTGCGTACCCATTGGTGTTCATTGGTAGAAATGACCGGACGAAGCCGATTTCAAAGGAAAGTGTTAACCAGGTGATTGAGCTGCTTGGGTACAAGGGAAGGCTGACGGGCCACGGCTTCCGCCACACGATGAGCACGATTTTACATGAGAAGGGCTATAACTCGGCTTGGATTGAGACGCAGCTTGCTCATGTGGATAAGAATGCCATTCGTGGAGCCTACAACCATGCGCAATATCTGGATGGCAGGCGGGAGATGATGCAGTGGTATGCGGATTACCTTGAATCACTGGCAACTGAAACTGTTGTACAGGGGGCGTTTGATAAGATGGCATGACGACACTCATACGTCCCAGGTGCGAATTGCATTGATTTATAAGCCGAATAACTACTAAGCGTACATATACCATTACCTAATATCAGGCATCCGTTCATCAACGTTCGGATGCCTTTTTGTTTTTATAACGTACTGAAAAAAGGAGTAATACTGAAATGACAACAATATGCCCTGAATGCGGTTCTGAACGTATAAGTGAACGCCATATTGGCTGGATGACGGGAGGTATAGCAGGTGGCATCGCGGGGGCTCTCAGTGGTGCTGGAGCTGGAGCCGCAATGGGATCTGTCGTCCCAGTAGTGGGAACGGCAGCGGGGGCGGTTATTGGTACGTTACTGGGGAGGTTTGTTACTGGTGCTACAGCAGGCGCTGTTACGGGATCAACAATGGATGGGGTTCTGTTTGACCGGTTTATATGCCGGAATTGCGAACATACCTTTGACTGACGATTAGCCGAACTCAAATAGGAACAGATAGCCCCTCCTGCACAGATATCTCATCTCGATTACTCCTGGAAATTCTACTCATCCGCTCTTCATCAATTGATCTGTAAAAGCGATCGGTTTACTTTATTTGATAGGTTTTAATGATCAAAAATTAAAAAACGATCGGCTGTGACGATAGGTTTCACAGATCGGTTTCGCTAATTCGATCGGTATTAACAATTTTACTCCCCTTAGTCTTCCTGAAAAGATCACTAAATCCATACCGTCTGGTAGGGCATTGTCCGCAGACTGATTTCAGTTGTGCTGTCAGTGAGTTACTTCGTATTGAAGAAAGTCCATCTGATGTATGAACAGGGCTTTGAGCAGCAAATAACAGAAAGACTACTCAGGGATTTTACAGCGAGACGCCAGTTTGGTTGGCTAACGAGGAGAGGGAGCAAATGGAAGATAAAGCTAAAGCCGGTTACAACCCGGTCAAGGATGCCGTGGATATCCTGCCTGAGGGGCTCAGAAGACTCGTTTTCAGCAAGCTTAACGAGATTGTCGGCTATGAGCCTAAGATTGGCATCATGGGAAAAACCGGTGCAGGCAAATCCAGCCTGTGCAATGCCATTTTTAAAGGGGAAGAATGTCCGGTCAGTAATGTGGGTGCGTGTACTCGCGAAGTAAAGGAAATACGTATCCGGTTTGGGAAGCGTTCCATTTACCTCGTTGACATACCTGGCGTGGGGGAAAGTGCCGAACGTGACAGCGAGTACGAAAAACTCTACAAGGAGCTCATGCCAAAACTCGATCTGATCCTCTGGGTTATCAAAGGTGATGATCGTGCATTTTCAGCAGATGAGCATTTTTACAAAGATGTTCTTCTTCCCGCCGGAGGTAAAGGAAAAACGCTGTTTGTTTTGAATCAAGTGGACAAGATCGAGCCATTCCGGGAATGGGATGAACAGAACGGTTGCCCATCTCCCCGGCAGATGGAAAACATTTCTGCGAAGAAAGGCTACATCAGCCAGTGTTTTGGTTTTACTGAGTATCCGATTGTCGCCGTAGCGGCCAGTGAAGGCTATAACATCACTCATTTGGTTGAGGAGATGGTGAGGGCTCTGCCAAAGCAAGCAAAAAGCCCTTTTACAGCACAAGTAAAAAAGGAGCACAAAACAGAAAAAGTAATCGAAGATGCAACAAACGGTTTCGGCGACACCATAGATCGGGTTATCGATGAAATCATTGATATGGCTCCTATCCCCAAGCCTATAGCCACTTTGGCGAAAACTGCTAAAAAAGTCGTTGTGGAAACACTAAAGAAAGCCTGGGATTTTTTCTTCGGTTAACACTTACTCGCCCCTTTTATTTAAGGGGCTTTCATTATTTAAAGGATAAATGCATGAAGAAATTAATTATTAGTATGGCCATGCTAAATATTAGTCTGTTCTCAACTTTTACTTTTGCAAATCCAGACAACTCATGTGATGGTGAGCAGTCTATCTTTTCTGGTTATACCGTTAAAGGAAATAAATACGTCGCTGTATGCTACGTCCACGATAACATTCGCTATGTATTCGGTAAAGATGGTGCTAAACCAGATATTTTATTAAATGTTCCGAAAGATAAAGTTGAGTTTAGTCTTTCCGGGAATGGCGACCAGAGCATTACCATCCCAAACGGAGCCTATAGCTATACAGTAGGTGAGTATCTCAGAGGTGGTCCATTTATTCAGGTGTGGAAAAACGAAAAGCTCATTACCGAGATTGAGTTAGGTGGTAAGGTACTAGAGAATAATATTAGTGATTATGCCAATCCTGATATTGAATCGAATAGCAATAGCAATAGCAATAGCAATAGCAATAGCAATAGCAATGTCAGTACTAAAGATTTATTTAAATTATCTGTTTCTGGGAAATATCGGGACATTGCTCCTGGGAGACATTACTTCTGGAAGTATCAACTTATAAGTAATATGGATGATCTTAAGATTCATAAAATCACTATCAATAGAGGACGTTGTTCAATCAATGAAAGCAAAATAACATACATGACAAGGGTACAAGAGCAGAATATGTTGAATCGTGTTCATTATGGTAGTAAAGCCCAACAAATAAAAGAGGATAATGAAATACCAAGAACCAGTTGGGATCTGAACTACAGCGATGTTTACTATTTCACTGTATCTACAGACAGTGATTACGGTAAGTGTAAACCTCAGGAAGTTGTAATTGAAACCAATCAGGGAAGTTCGAAATTCACCTGGGATCTATAATTATTTTAAATAATGGATGTGATTATGAACGATAAAAATGTAAATACACTCAAAGATAGCATTAATACAAAGGTTATGAACTTCTTTCTTCTGAGTATTGCTACCGGCGGCATCTATCCCATGATGTGGCTGTATCTGAATCAGAAGAAGCTAACGGAAGAGATGAAGAGTAACTTTGTCGCTAACGATTATCCATTATGGCTTGCTGTTGTCACAGGTTTTGGCTGGTTATTAGTCGATGTCAGTTATGCCATAAGCGATACTGAGACAGTGCTAGATCATATTGCTACCCTGTTGTCAGTTGCTTCTGCTGTTATGCTGATCGTCTGGTCATTTAAAGCGAAGAACGCATTACAGGCTTACGCTTTAAATGAGTTTAAATTTGAGCTGAAGATGAATCCATTTTATACCTTCATCTTTAATGTTTACTATATTGTCTATTGCATCAACGATATGGAGTCTGAACTTCAAAAACACAAAATAATCTTCAGTCAACAAAAAAGCTAATACCACTTACAATAAGTCACCGGCCAACAAGGCAGGTGACTTATTGATTGTATTTTTATATTCCCCTCCGAAAAAACTTTTTAGTTATCCGTCAGATACCGCCCAATCCCCGGATCATAATACCGGTTCAGGTTGTAATGCAGCCCGCTTTCCTGGTCCTCGTACTAACCCTGGAAAAACGGGTTCTGATGCTAGTGATGGTATCTGGCACAAGGTTTGTCTTGAATGTTCCGCCAGAACTAATTATCCTGTCCATAGGGTATGTTAATAATCATAGATCTGCTTATCGCTTCTGAATAATCTGCGAATGAAAATAATGATAGCAGTAATGGTGCATACGCCACCAATAGCCAACAGGCTCCCCGTATTGTAACCAAGAGTTATCTTGACGGTTGTGATCTCTGAAAACTGATAGCGAAACAGGAGCGAATCCTACAAAAGATGAAAAAAAATCATTGCCATCAGGCTATAGGCTATAAATCCGGTAATGACGACTTTTTTCATTATTTATCTCCGTTGTTAGTGAAAGAATAACTTACTTGATACGAACCAACCAATACACTCAAACATCTAAAAAGGATTATTGCGCATTACTATGAGGGAGATCGGCTTACGCAGCCACCACAGGCTCCAGTTTTTCGGCAATATCATCAGAAACCAAACCCGGAAAACTTCCTTAAGCACATCATCTTTCTTCCCTGGTGAACAATTAAAAAACGCACGCACAATGCTAAAAAATGACTCATGAGTATCCTAGACATCAGCGATCAGGCCATCATATTTTAATCCTTCCCCTGCGACTGCTTTAATCTTATGCGAGCATGGCATACTGCCTGGGAACTTCGCCCTGGAAATAATTTATGCAGTTCAGACAGATCTAGATGCTGGTTTTTCTCAAGCAGCACCCACTCCTCTTCACTCCACTTTATTCCTCTCGGACGATAGAGCCCCAGTGCGTAAGCCTGGTTTCTGATGGCTGATGCCGTCCTCCCCGGCAACCTCACGGCAGCGGCAATACCTTCCAGAAGATAATACTTCCGCAGGATACGGTTTTCATCCTCACGCCATCGCCGCCTGATAATTCCCAGAGTATCCACCTTTGACCTGATACCCGCCTTCGTGCGGCGGGGTAACATTGCCAGCAGCGTCCCCATATCGGTACCGGCAGCATAGTGCGTCCGAAGGATATCCACCTCGGCATCGCTCCAGAGGTCGTACTCGGCACAACATTTCAGCCGGTTAGCCATACTTCTTACGGATGACCGGGTTCGTCCCAACAACTTCCCGATTTCTGCGACAGATAACGTCCCGTAGTACTGCTCAACAACACGTATCTCGTCGATTGTCCATGCAGTTCTGCTATTCCTGCTAACTATTTGCTCCCTTTCTTTATTCATCCGAACTCCCTGTAACATCTGTGACACTCTGCATTCCTAGCCGGTTAAGTAGCGCATGTCGTGTAATAAGCTGTTCCAGATGCATGTCCAGTTGAGCCAGTGCGGCGGAAGGTAAAGCGTCTCCCGCCGGGCGCGTAATGTTCCCGTTATCCTGAATGCGTTGTACCATGACGACTGACTATCAGATGTGCACCACAACTGGTTTGATCTCCTTCACGAGCGACATTTTTCCCATCAACGCTGAATCCTTGAGCATGGCCAACAATCACTGTAGAACCATGTTGCGGACACATGACGGTATCGCAGGATCAGCCAGACGCAACTCAAATACTGAGTCCAGGTCTTCGCCATCAAGGGAGGTTTGATAGTAGAGTTTATTCTTCAAACCAACGTGACCGGTTTCTTTGGCCATGTTGCGACTGCCACCACCTTGCCGAACCTGGGTAATCGTTGCTTTGGGGAAGTCAAAGGCAGCCATAAAACCATAGATAAATTCATCGCGATTCAGCTCGTGGGTCAGTTGTTCGAGCTGCTCAAAAATCTTCGCCTGATTGACGGCCATTAGTGATCCTGTAAGGTCTATTCGTAAAAGTCTATGCTGATACTACCAACTTGCAGCCGTTAGGACAGCCACAAGCTACTTTATGTCCTTCAAGTGCGATCTCGACACCGGCAATATTGGCCAGCGAGCTGCCTTCACTGATCACGCCGGTTACCTTACAGGCCGGGCAAAAAACCGGATCACCCTTGCGGGCGAGTGCCTGAGTTTGATTGGCCAAAGGGGAGCCACTGAGCACTTTCCCCCCGGTGGTAGTGGTATCCCCCACCAGGATAACCTTTTTTCCCTGTATGACCGTTCTCATGCCCGTGGAGCCTGGACATTACCATCATCTTCCGCTTCACTGGCCAGATCCCACCAAATGACTTCCCCCTCTTTTCCTGCCGGGGCCATTTCGCCTTGCTTAATAATGCGCATGGTGTGAGGGAATGAGGGAGTCGTCCAGTTGCCGGTCACCAGCGCCGGAGTGCCCGATTCTAATGGCGACAGTGATAATGGCCCCTGGTCATAACGGGCGTACCAAGCTTGGGTAGATAGCTCATCAAAATGGTTGGCCCCGTAGAAGTGCAGGGAATGGCCTTCTTGGTGTTTAACACGTATAGGGCGGATCAACTGGTTGACGGCCAGATATTGCGGTGATAATCCTGCCGCCAATGGGGTTAAATCTGGGTATTGTCCGGCGCGGATTAACAGCCCACCAGGATAATGTTCAACGCCGATCTCCGGGTCATGGGACAGCATCTGGCGTACCCAGTCCTCACCGCCTAACCGTTTGATATAGCGCTTGTCTAAAACGGTGATCCAATTAACACCACGAGTGCTGTGGTTATAATGCCTTTTCGCAGCAAAGGCATTTGTATTTACTTGTAGCGGTGGAAAACGTCTTGCTAATTCATATTCTAGGGAGCAATAGTCATCATAATCTCGTGGTAAGATTAAGCAATATCCGCAGTCTCCGCTGTCGGGCTCTAGTTGTTGGCACAGGTAAGTTAACCAGTCATTGAAACGCGCCATCCCCTGGGTTTCTTTAAGGTAAAACCACGGCAAAATTAAACTGAGATAAGAGTTTTCATCATCATCATCATCACCAGAATCGATATAGTGCATCAGGCAGTTGGGGGCTTCTGACATATTTTTCGCATCGCTGATATACCAGCCACCGTAGTCATAAACACCTTTATTACGGATGCAGCCTTCCACTTTGGCGATATTTTCAGGCGTGTACTTCTTCATCCCTTTAAATTCATGGGCATGAAAACTTAAATGTGTAGCAAACTCGTCACGGAAGCGGCTAAAGCAGGCCAGTATCTTTTCTCGCTTTTCCAGAGTGTAACCCTGTTTAAAAAACAGGGTGATCGACAAGCCCAACCGACTGACGACCACATCGTTATTGTCGGTAAAGGTAAATTCCGGCACCCGTTGTTCCAGCAATGCTGCATATTCGTGGTGTTGCATAGTTGCTCCTAATAAATTATTGCGCTACGGCCAGGGTACCGCCGCCCACCGCCGCCAGTGCAGCAAACAGCGCGGCGGCGGCGGCTCCGCCTGCTGCTATGGCCGCCGCGACAATGGCCACCAAAGCAACCAGAGCAGCCGCCACAGCGAGCGTAACGATAATGACAGCCACAACCTCAGCAGCCTGAATAAGCAGTTGCACCGTACCCTTACCAATATCGGAAAGTATCTGCACCCAATCGATCTGCTTTAAATACTCCAGGGTCATCTCCGACCCTAACAGCACGGTTCGCCATAAGTCCTGGCACTGCTCTACGCTCCAGGTGATGATTTCACCTGTTTTTTTGCTCACCCAGGAGAACACATAATGAGTTTGCTGGGTGAGGGGGTCGAGCACTTGCTCGCAGAACCAGTCCCCTTTCTCGGAGACCCAGGCACCAAATTGGCGAAACATCTGCCGGGTACTCTCGCTGACATATTCCCAGCCTTCTTCTGCCAGGCTGGAAACCTCATGGCCAAATCTTACCCAGTCTTCCACGGAGGGCATAAAATCCCAGGGTGAAGTGCTCAATAACGGCAGATTTTTATGCAGTGGCTGCGGGATACTTCCTGGTGTTCCTTCGGGCGGAGTTACAGGCTGTGGGTGCTCACTGTCTTTGCCACCCTCTTGCAACGGAGGCAAAATATACCGTTCCGCACTGGGTCGAGTCGCAGTATTGTATTCTTTATCGTACTGCTTTTGTTTCTCGGTACGGTTATCATCAACACGCAGAACCCCAAAACGTGCATCCGTTGCTATTGATGAATAATCTATACGTTGTCCATCTGACAATGTGTCCCCTGGAAATTTCACTTCGATCAACATCTTCAAGTTATTATTATGAAACTTGCCATCAAAATAAGTGGCTGCGCGCCCAGGCCATCGCTTATCCTCTTTTTCTACCAGAATAATGTCCGGGCGACGTATTCGGCTAACCTTATGCTTTATCCAATCCTCGGCTGAAGGACGGGCAAAGGGGTTGGTGGATTGAGGCAAATCCTCGCCATATTTCTTCTTCGAAGCTGCACTGCTGGCCAGCATGGGTAGGGGCACAGGTTTTGCCATAGCAAATACGACCTCGGCCTTATAAGGCCAGTGATAGTCGGCTTTTCTTTCCTCCATCTGGATCAGGCCACCCATCACCAACTGGTTTAAAAAGCGTAATAAACCGGCTTTAGTGACAATACGCTGCGGCAGACGCATGGCGATCTCAGCTTTCTGTGCCAGGTAGCAGGGATCTTCATCACCAGGGAACCTGCCGCGTTCCATGGTGCAATTAATTGAGGTGACTGCCGGACAGAGGTTACCAGGATTGCTCATCATCTTACTCCTTGAATTCCATGACACGTTCTACCTGGGCATTATCACTGGCCTGGTAATAGGTTTCTTTCGCTGGCTTTTGGGTTTCCGGCAGGCTAAGTTCTAGGTTGTCTTCTTTTTCGGATCGCACCATCAACGTTCTGCCCAGGGCGTCGGTCTTACCTGAAACCACCAGGTCGTTGGCCCCTTTGATGGTATAAGGTTTATTGATCAGCGGGTTACCGGTGTCTTCATGCAGCAACGTATAACGGGCAGAGTAGTTAAACAGCGGTGTTGTGGGCATAACACCGGCAGCATGTTCAGCTAGCGTAATACTCACCCCTTCAATGCGGATATGCCCCATGGGATCAATGACAATGCGACCTCCGGCATTGCCGATCTCAATCTGGCCGCTGGCAGAGTGGATCGAGATATGTTTGCCGACCTTCAGGGAGTCATTGTCTGCAATGTCAAGAAAGCGGCTTTTCTTCACGACCGTGGTCTGCTGGCCTTCGAGGGTTACGGTTTGATCTTTCGCCACCGTGAGCGTCTGATATCCGCCGATAGACTCGTCATCATCGACTTTGATCACCGAGGTGCGGTTATTATCGACCGTCAGTGTCATATCCCGGTTGATGGTAGTCGTCTGATCCCGCAGTACGTCGGTATTCATATCCTGTTGCGCATGAATATAAATTTCTTCACCGCCCCTGAGATCCTCAAACCGCAGCTCATTGAAACCGTCGCCTTTATGGGTTTTTGAGCGGAGGGCCATCTGGGTTTTGGTCGCCGGTAAGTCACCGGGTGGCAGATTGTTGGCGTGATAGGTGCGCCCAATAATGACCGGTTGATCGGGGTCACCATTGAGAAACTCCACAATTACCTCATGGCCAACACGCGGAATGGCTAACATGCCCCAGCCAGCACCCGCCCACGGATGCGAAACCCGTATCCAGCAGGAGCTGGTGTCATCCGTTCTGCCAGAGAGATCCCAGGGAAAGCGCACCTTGACCCGGCCATACTCGTCGCAATAAATTTCCTCAGACCCCGCTCCGGTGACGATCGCCACCTGTGCACCATCGATGCGCGGTTTTGGCAGCGAAAGGGGACGCCAGGTCTGCTTGTCGGGTATAAAGGTAAACTGGCATCCCAACGTGGTGCCCTGTTCCCCGGTGGCCTCTTCCAGTGCTTGCGGCTGTCTGCCGGTGTGCGTAGCCCCGGTGATTTGCCAGCGTGCGTTATGGGTTTCCAGCGGATGATTTTCCAGTGTAAACCACACACCAGGTTGGAGCGCTGGGCTGTTGGCCGCGCCATCTCCCTGATGCGCGTCGTTACGCAAAGCCTGGACGCGCCAGCGGGCAAATTGATCGCCTGTTGGGCCCGTGCCTTTGAAGCGACCAGGATAATCATAATGGCGATAATCGAAAGCCTGGTGTTCAAGGTCATTGGCAGACTCACGGGATTCAGCTTTCCAACCCGGATTTTTGAAGGTGTAATCTTTCAGCAAGACTTCAGACGGGCGCAGACTTTCTTTGCGACGAAAAGTACTGATACACAACTCGTCCGAATCTGCCCTTTTGGCTGGATGATAAGGGAGTGTTGGCCCGGTATCCAGTGCGGCGCAGTCATCAGCAAACACCAACGTGTGTTGCTGATCTTTATGCTCAAAGAAATAGAAAATCCCTTCCTCAGCGGCAAGGCGATCGAGAAATTCTGCGTCGCTTTCCTGATACTGGACGCAAAATTCACGCCTTGCATGGGTATCACGCAAAGCAAAAGCATAGTGACTGATATGATGTTCTTTCAATAACGTTTCCAGGATCTCCTGAACATTCCGCTGTTGAAAGATGCGTGAATTTCTGACTAATCCAGCGCGCCAGAGTGAGGGGCGTACACTCAGGCGGTAATGTGTCTGATGGAGTCCCGTATCTCCCTGTTCCACTTCAATCACGATGCCATTGACGATCCGCTGTACCTCGGTATCGCGCCAGATAGTCAGCGTAGCGGTTCTATCCAGAATGGCACCGAACTCGATGCAGGGATTGGCACTGGCCACCTCAAGTTCAAGAATGAATGGCATAGAGAACTGTTCATGCAACGTAAAACCCGCTACCACGAAAGTGTCAGGCTCCAGACTGCCCACACTCAGCGTAAACCGAAGCCCACTGGCTTCCCTGCTCATGCTTGCCATCCGCCTTCCTTATTTATGGCGTGAATATATTTCCGCTTAATGAAAATAAAATCGTATATATACATAAAAAATATTAATGCATATAAAAAAACAGTACAACCTATAAGTCCTCATGAAGTGTGATCTGGTCGTCTATGTCTCATTAAAAACGTGAAAAACGCAGCAAACCAAAGCTGCCCCTTTATGGGATAGTCGTCAGTGTATTATTTCAATGCATCGGAAGGTGTTACAAATATGGAGGTTTACCACACAACAACCTTTGGCTAGGGTTGGGATGAGAGCCTTGGAACTAGAGTCCAACGTACTGATGGTGTTGTCCAGCAGCATGAGGTCGCGATCGTTCACCAATCGGTGTATGAAGAAGTTGTGGATCTGGGAAACGATGGTGGGTGGGGTGAAATGTCGGCTGGCCGCTGGCTGGAGAGTATGAGGTAAGCTCACTACATCAAAAGCTGGCTGCGGCTTGTCCAAACGTTGTCGACTACAATTTGATGTATGAGTTATCATGAGATGGTTGCACAACTTAATTTATGGAGCCTGACGCACAATGAGCAATGTTGTTAACGCTTTAGATATGAAAGCTACTAAGCATCCAGTTCGTGAAGACGTCAGGAATGGTCAGGATGTGCTTCGTGATCTTCGGACAAATGAAGTATTCGTAGCGATTGTGGGACCTGCTGGGGCCGGTGCAGGAACTGCAGCCAAAATTCTTAGCTCTTTTTTCAAAGAAAATGATTATCAGGCAGAAATCATAAAAGCGAGCAGTTTAATTCGGCGTACAGCTGAAGAACATGGTTTAGAAGTACCGGTTCAGGGATACCGAAAAACTCTTGATAATATTAAAATAATGCAAGATAGAGGCGATGAGTTAAGAAAAGGAGACATTTATGACCGACATGAGGACCATTCTGCAGTGGCTAGGTTGGTATTAGGAAACATTAGTGAGTGCCGTGCTAAATTGCAGGAAGTTGAATTTAAAGGCACCCCTATTGTTCCAAATGGTAAAGCTCGGGTATTTATCATCGACTCTCTAAGGCATCCAGCAGAGGTTTCTTTGTTTAGAGAGCTTTATCAAGACTCATTTTCATTAATAGGAATAGTTTGCGATCCGGCTAAAAGAGAGGAACGCATACGGGGCAACTTATTTGATCGCTCTGAAATTGGAAATAAATTTGTTAAGAAGCAAGTTCAAGATTTTTTAAACCGTGATGAAAATGCGGAAGAAAAGTATGGTCAACATGTTTCGGATACTTTTCATGAGGCTGATTTCTTTGTTGACAATACGCAAGATGCTAATGAA
This sequence comes from Serratia sp. J2, assembly GCF_046269175.1. Taxonomy (NCBI): domain Bacteria; kingdom Pseudomonadati; phylum Pseudomonadota; class Gammaproteobacteria; order Enterobacterales; family Yersiniaceae; genus Serratia; species Serratia sp. J2. The sequence continues at coordinate 21,707 of NZ_JBKABN010000028.1, read as the reverse complement.
GACTTGACAATTACGGGAATGAATGATCATTTGCGTCGATTCGTGAATCTTATTACGCAAAAATCAATTGTAAGCCCAACAATTTCAGAAACTGCAATGCATCACGCACGCTCCTCTCAAATGAGAAGCGTATGTCTTTCTCGTCAAGTCGGCGCTGCATTAGTTAATTCAGCGGGTAATATTGTAGCAACCGGGGCAAACGACGTGCCAAAGGCCGGGGGAGGTATTTATGGAAATTCTTTCTCCTTGCAGATAACTGAGGATCATCGTTGTGCTTTTAGAGAAACAAAATATTGTAGCAGTAATAAAGAGCAAAATAATATAATCGAAGAATTAATTAGCGTTTTCCCTGCTTTGGTAGATGGGGAAGAAAAAGATGAAATAATAAAGAAAATCAGAAAAACCAGACTTGGTGGTTTGATTGAGTTTAGTCGAGCTGTTCATGCTGAAATGGATACTATACTTTCCGCCTCTATTTCAGGCGTATCTCCGAAAGGGTGTAGAATGTATGTCACAACATACCCATGTCATTACTGTGCAAGACATATTATTGCTGCTGGAATTGACGAGGTCCAATTTATAGAGCCTTATCCTAAAAGTAAGGCGACTGAACTTCATAATGATGCTATAACTGTAGATTCTAAAGGCTGGAATCCACCATCTGAAGGGGGAACTTATGTCCTTTTTCGTCCATTCGTTGGGGTTGCGCCAAGATTATATAGACGTGTATTTTTAAAAGTTAGAGATTATAAGAATAAAGTCACTGGTGATTTATTATTAGGTTCTCCGACTTGGGGGGGGCCTTCTGAAGCATATAAAGAACCTTATTCGTCAATGGAGATAAAACTCTCTTGGCTAGGAGGCAACAATGATTAATCAAAATATACGATTAATATATAGCGATTGTAGCTCAAAAGAGAAGAATGGTCAGCGTAAGAAAGCGTATACAGTTCAGAGTGATCAGCTCGGATTATTTGACGATTTTACTGCAATAAAAGTTATATTTATTCCTGTGGCTGAGGTTTCATCTCATTCTTTTATCAATGCTATTGAAAAAAATGAACCATATTTATTATTGGATACCAGAGAGTTTCCTGATTTCTTTTCTGTTTTTATTTCTACTGAATATGCCCTAGATCAATTTAGAAAGCATGGAATTCAATACCATAGATTGCCAATTCTTGATGTTTCAGACAAAAATGAATCATCTTGGGAACAATTCTCAAAACTTAAAAATATTCTGATCAACCATCTTGATAGAAAGACAAACTCTCCAATTATAATTCTTTCTAGCACTATATCTAATCTTGATAAAGTGTCTAATAGACTAATTGGCTATATAAAACAAGAGGTTGCTCAGGTTACATTTGAACAGCTAACCAATTAATTCATTCGGCATGAAGAGTAGACATTAAACCAGATGTAATCTTGAGGCTTTATAAAGTCAACAATCATGCATAGTGAAGTATGAATTAATTTGAAAGAAAGGCCTTGCTTATATTAAATAGGCATATTCCCATACTTATGGAAATAACTTTTCAGATATATCGAAGGCAATTATTGCGACTATCAGCTGAAAGCGCTAATGCCTGATCCTCGCTGTCAAGGACTTTCTAGTACTGTTCTGTGCCATATTCTGACACTACTAGTATCACTGTACGTTAATCAGTGGAGGAGCAGTTAATATGTTGATAACAAAAAACCGCCGAGGCGGTTTACTCTTAAATATGAACGTTTAGATACTTTGAATCAAACCAAATCTGAACAAAAGATTAGAAAGTTCGCCAAGAGGGACGTTAAGCTTGCGAGCAATCACTGGCAGTGTTATGCCATCATAAGCCAGTGTTTCAATTAATGAGTCAATTATCATGGAACGCTCACGTTCCATTACTTGATCTTCGCTAACTCGGAATCCTCGCGCAGAAGCTTCTTTTACGAGATTGTTGTATTGCCATGTAGTTAATGCTCCCACCTGTCTCATTCGGTAAATAAGAGCAAAGGTAGATACTTTCCAGTTATGACGCAGTTGAAGCACTTCATCTACAGATGGATTACGCATTCTTGCCGCCAAGACATTTTCTTTCGGCATTAAAAAAGCGGAAGCAAATTCGTTAGCTTCAACTTCAATATCCTTGCCTTGCGGTGTTCCATGTTTATGCAAAACTAAATGGCCCAACTCGTGAGCTGCATCAAATCTGCTTCGTTCAGCGGTTTTCTGATTGTTTAGAAATACATATGCTTTTTCAGCTTTCCAAAACGAATAAGCATCTACTTCTGCTGCGTTTTCTGACAATGAAAAAACCTTAATTCCGTTCATTTCTAATAAATGAACCATATTAGAAATGCTTTTACTCCCAAGTCTCCAGTGATCACGAAGGACTCGCGCAGCTGATTCAGGAGTTTCACCTCTTAGATCAATCAAGTGAAGCTCCGGTAGCTTAAAACTGCTTTCGAAATAATCACTTACAATAAGTCCTAGCTGGCCAGCGCCTATTGCGGCCCCTTCCTGCGCAGAGGTCATTTTCTTTAGAGAGCGAAAAGAGACCGTAGAAGGATCAATAGTTTCAATGTCATCACCAAAGAAAAATTCAGCAGGATATTTTAAAACATCTACAAATGCAGAGATCTTTTGCTCGGATGGTTCGTATAAGCAATAATCCTTCTCATAATCAACAACCATTCTCAATGAGAGCCCTGCTTTACTAGCCAAAGCAGTCATTGTTAATCCTCTTCTTATCCTTGCAAGTCTAAGGCGCGAAGGGTTAAATTTTGCCATTTTATATCCGAATTACTCTTTTCTAATAACAGTGAATTCTGGGGTGTCGTTAAATTCTTCTTTCATAGGGAGAATTTTATTAACGAACGGAATAGCCTCAAAAATGTAGCGTTCTTTCCATGAGGCGATCCGTGGCGGAAAGCCAAAAGAGTAGATCGAAAACCTCTATATTTTACTCTCAAGTTAACCCATCTCAGATGGACTTAGCCAGAGCTATATGGCGCTCCATGCTGACCTCTTCAGATTCTACTGGTGGTAAACCTACCGATATCACTCCCGAGTTAGCGTTACGGCTTTTGGCTGGTTGCTAGTTGATATCGGTACAGCAATTAATAGCTATGATGTCACTATTTTTGACCTTATGGCCAGACTGTTATCACTGGCATCTGGGATTATGCTGATCGTCTGGGCATTTAAGGCTAAAACAGCGTTGCAAGCCTATGCATTAAATGAGTTTAAATTCGAGTTGAAAATGAACCCATTCTACACATTCATTTTTAATGTTTACTATATCGCCTATTGCATTAACGACATGGAGTCTGAACTGCAAAAGCACAAAATAATCTTTAGTCAAAAAGGCCAGTAGATCCTCTTTGTGAGTTCTGAGTCACCGGCCCACAAGGGGTCGGTGGCTTTGTCCTTTGTTTTTTAGACCCATGCACAAAAAACTGGAGACGTTAGGGGGGTTAACGTATTTTTCACTGCTCCGTGACGTTGAAAGGACCATTCCAGGTGTGATTGGCAAGATCCCCGCCAGAGAACCCGAAAAGCGTCCCTGATGGTTGCAAGACACGGTGTACGCTTTCGTGTAGCGGTTAATGGCTTGCGTTGGTCTGCTTGCAGTTTTCCAGCCAGCTAGCCGTATCAATCTTGCCGTCTCCTAAATATTTCTGTTGATTCTGCCAGTGGGCGTTCAGAAAGGGCTTAAGGCCCGTGAGTCGCTTGTTAAGTGTAAGCATCTGCTCGAACACTGAAACTTCACGTTTAAGGCCATCTTGCCCATACAGAGTCGCCGAATCGACCAGGCTACTGGCGTAGTAACCTGTCAGCTGCTGGAGCCTTTCAGATTGCTCTCCCAGCTTAGTTTTACGGTTGGCGCAACTGGTATCGCTTGCGTCCTTGTCCTTACACAGCAGTTCGTAGTTATGGTTTAAGAAATCGAGGAAGCGCCCGTCATCCTGCAGCTTGGTGCACAAGAAGGAGCCTAAATTCAGGCTGGCACGGATCGACTGATCGCGTTCTTCCTGCTGCTTTTGGTTACTGGCACGCAGTTGATTTTCCAAATCTTTTAATTTTTGTTTCAGGGCCGCGTCGTCGACATTAGAAGCGAGACTACCCAGAGCTTTGGCCGTGTCTTTTGCTTCATCGGATTTCTTTTCGTTAGTCTGATTTTCTGCACCCAGGGTTTCCCAGCTTTTTTCAAGCTGTTTAACTTTATTGGTTGAGGTGATGGTCGGTGCAACCAGCACCAGACGCAGACCCGTTGTTTTACTGGTGAAAGGTGTTGCCTGGTCGTAGTAGTTCACTTCTTTACGCGCTGCGCTGCGAATCTCTGCGGGGCCAGATAGGAAGTTACCGCCACGAACAACGAAGCCCCCAGCCTGACCATGCAAGCGGTTTAACTTATTGAGATAAAAGGGGGTAAACATCATCTCTGACACATTACCTAGCATGTCATACAGACCAAGGGGGTTAGGATTCAGCAGCCCTATAAGCTGTACTTTGCCGTTAGAAGACTGCGCACCGGAAAACCATTCATAGTTCTTAACATCGTCCATGGGGTAATGCTGATCCCGGAACTCGGCGCTATTAACTTTCAAGCCGCCACGCGCGGCAAACTCCCACTCAACCTCGGTTGGCAGGCGCAAAAAGCCAGGATTGCCATCTTCTTTCGGCAGCTTATCCATGACATTGGTACGCAGCCACTGGTTGTATTTATCAGCGGCAGTCACCGCATCGAACCAGCTCATCCCGGTGGCGGGTAAACTGAGCTTACGCGAGGGGGTGGGGCAGGTTCCTTCTGTCAATGCCTGATATTGCAAGGTGGTAAGTTCATATTTAGCTATGAGGTAATAACGTCCCTTACCTTTTTTCGCCTCAGTAAAGCTTCCGGCAATAAATGCAGGATAGCTATGTTCGATGACCCCCCAGTCACCCCCATCCTGGCCCAGCGTAATGGGCATATCATCGAGAGGACCCGCCATGGGGAGCTCGACCCGACGGAAAACCATCGAGCCTTCGCAGGGCATAGGCAAGACGATATCTGCGTCATCCGGCTTGGGATTCCAGGTATTCGCAGCCCAGGGTTCCGCCAGTGCAGATGAGACATTGCCGAGTAGGCCGAGAACTAACCAGTACGGCAGTGAGGAAGGCGTTAAGGTCACGAAAAATCTCCGCTAATCATAAGTTGACTCAAAAATGAGGTAGGCAGGCTCACACTTCGCGCAGGCTCTGCGCAGGTTCAATATTAATTGCCCGATAAGCCCCAATGCTGGCAACCAGTAGTGCCACGACAACCGTGATTGCCATTGCCAAGAGGCTATGCCCTAAGGTTATTTTACACAGCATCTGGTCGGTAGCCTGGCTACCGGCCAACGCCCGGTTAAAAATCTGACTGGCGATAAGATAGATGCCGTAGCCACCCACATAAGCCAGCAGGCTGAGCAGGCAGCCTTGCAATATCACATACACCCCCACCGCTGAGCTGGTGAAGCCCAAAAGGCGCAGTACGGCAATATGTTTGCGTTTACGATCGACATTGGCGATAAATGAACCGATGAGAGAGGCAATGCAGCCAATAAGTGCAGTGGCGGCAATGGTATTAAAAATGATCCCCAGCACTCGGTTGATGCTTTTCACATTTTCAATATCCGCTAGCCGGCTGGTGGTTTCGATGCGTTGCGCCTGCAGGTCGCGCTCAAGGTTGGCTACATGGTCGATGCTTTTGGCATACAACCTGGCGCGCGCATAGAGCGGTGGTTTGATACTTATCGGTTGGCCGCTATTAACGCCAAGGGCTGAGATAGTGTAGCCGTCTCTGAAATACTCGAGCATCAGGAGCAGGGTGGGTTGGGTAAATATGGCTGCCCGGTTGAAATAGGTGGCCGGTAATATGCCGATAACGGTCAGACTTTTATGCCCCCATTCCCGGCGCTCTTCAAGCTGACGACTCACGCGCAGGGTGAGGGTATCACCGACTTTGACCGCAAGTTTTCGTGCGGCTTCCTGGGTTAAGACGACCTCATTTTCATGCAGGATCTCAAGCTTGCCTAATAGCGGGTCACCGGCATCGGTCGGAATTACTTCGGCATTTTCGATGAAATGGCGGTTGTCCACCTGCAGATCGGCAAGGGTATTGAGCGAACGTGTCAGTCCGATAGCAAAACCCACATCGGGGCGTTGACGCAACTGTTCTATCCAGCTTTGCTCATAACTGCCACTGCTCAGCATCTTGATTTCCAGATTACGGGGATCATTGGCCAGGTCATCCTGCAATTGACTGACAATGCCAAAACGCAAACCGAATAGCAGCAATAGTGGGGCGATAACCGCAACAAGGGAGGAAATAATACAAAAAGAGATAATGCGATCGTACCACAGATCTTGCAGTGCCAGGCGACCCAGCAGCAGGGTTCGGTTAAAGGACAAAGTGGGTTCCTCTCCGGGCATGTGCTTCAGACTGATCAGATGCACCGGAGTCATGACGGGCAACTAAACAAGGTAAATTGAAACGTTGCACCAGCGGCCAGTCGTGACAGACAACCAGTGCCATCATTCGTTCCTGAGCAACCAGGTCGATAAACAGGCTAAACAGTTGCTGCGCATTGTAGGGATCAAGTGCGGCAGTGGGTTCGTCGGCCAGCACTAACCCAGGGCGGTGCATGATGGCGCGGGCAAATGCGGTTCTCTGTCTTTCACCAAATGACAGTTGTGCCGGGTACTTGCTTAACAGTGGGCCAAGCTTCAGGGTATCGATAACCCTGTTCAACATGGCTTTATCCGCCACCATGCCAATCAACTGGCATGGAAGCCGTATGTTGTCCTGCACGCTCAGAAAGGGAAGCAGGCCACCATTTTGCAGCACAAACCCTAGATGGTGGGCGCGAATGTCGGCCAATTCTGCTTGCTGATTGCGATTGAGCAGTGTGGCAACATCCAGCCATTTTTGATCATGCAACTCGAAACGCCCAACGCTGACAGGGCGCAACAGTAAGCCGATCGCTTCAAGCAGAGTACTTTTGCCACAGCCGCTTTCACCGGTAACTGCCACTACCTGACCTGGCCGCAGCGTAAGCTGCGGTAGGTAGACATGATGAGCTTGAGAACCCTGACCACGTACAACACACAAATCGTCTATGTGTAGCATCAAGGCATCATTTCCAGCGGTACAGGGTATACGCGATCGCGGGGATCGCCGCCTTTGGCGAGCTCAACCCAGCGATCAACATCGGCATTATATTTCTGGTAATAACGTAGCTTGGCCGAAAGGGTGCGGATAAACTTCTCCTGCGACAAGCCATCCCAGCTTTTCCATGTCTCTGCATCAAGATTCAGGACATCGCTACGGTAAGGCAGGTCAGCAAGATATTCCCCTAACACACCGAGATCGTTGATTTTGGCGCTTTCCTGCAGCTTCAACTGGTTAGGATCGGCACCCATGGTGGCGGCGACGGTGCGTAAGCGCTCAAACATTTTATCCGGCGAGATCATGCCTTCGTTTGCTGCTTGCAGGATCTGACTCACCACATCGCTCAGGTCGCTCAACTGCCCTTTGGTAAGCAGTACGCGAACGTCTGTGGTCGGGATGTTTTGCTTGATAAGATCGCGGTCACTGATCCAGGCCTTAAACACCAACGGTGCCTGGGTATCATTCTTTTTGCCCAGCCAGGCCAACTGCATGGCATGACCAATCAATGCAGTGTCCCCCAGCAATTTCTCCTCAGATGTCGGCTTTTTTCCACCATCTTTAGAATAGAGTGCGCTGCCGATTGCCGGATCGCCCACATAGGCAGACTTGACCTGTTCTGTGATGGCGCCGGCCAGCATATCAACCTGCTGACCAAAAGTTTTCAGGTTGCCAGCGTCAACGGATTGGTAAAGGTTGGACTGCGTACTGTCAAAGTTGGAGAGATCCCGGTACTGGCCTTCAGCTTTCGCATGATCGTCTTTGCCGGTAGGGGTCTTCAGGTGCAGAGTATAAATAGCAATGCCCCTGTTGCCTGCTTCCAAACGTAGCTGTTTGGCATCTAGACCAGTGGCTGAAAGTTTATTGCTGCCCTCAATGGCACCAGCGTCGGTGATTAAGACGATGTAACGCGCACCGAAAGAACTCCAGTCAATGTTGTCGATAGCAGAAAGTACACCGGCATAAGCATCTTCATCGTACAGAGAACTGGATACTTTGGCTTCTTTCAGACCCGCAACTTTTTTCAGAAAGTCCTCACCATTTTTGACCTGATTAGGATCGGCGAAGACCTTCGAGGTGTACTCCAGGCCAGGAACGGCTTTGGTGTTTGAACGGAATGAAACCAGACCAAACTTCACCTGTTCTTGCAGGTGTTCCTGTTTAATCTTGTCGTAAATTTTGTTGACCGCTTCTTTTGTTCGCTCGATGTATGGGCCCATAGAAATGGTCGAGTCGATAACGAAAACCACTGTGGCATTAAAGCCTTCAAGCTGGTTGATATCATCACTCTGTTTAGGGTTGGGATCAGCCTTGCTAACGGAGGCAACGTTGAGTAAGCGGGTGTAGAACCCGCTTTCAGTCATCACCTCTTCCCCGCTGAGGATCGGCAACAGGTAGAACTGTTTTTGCAGATCAACAAAGTATTCCGGCTCCTGAGCCAGAACGCCATCAGCACTCCCGTCGCGTTTCAGATGGGCGCGCAATGGTGCAACCACCGAAACGGGGTCAGGAGCGGAGAGAATATCATCCAGGTTTTTTTTATCTTTGAAAAACACCAGCCGGTCACGGTTCGCCGGGTTGGTAAAGGCCAGGGTTAGCTGCATTTTCCAATCAACGGTGCACGACTGCGGTAACCAGCCAATGGTTTTACCATAGCTGTCAGGCCCAACCTGGACCCAGTTTTGCCCATTCATATCTGCTTTTTGATAAACATAAAAGCTGCTAAACGCCGGTTGTAATTCACCCTTATCATCGCCAGCCATTGTGCCCAGTTTGCAACCCGGCGTGGTCAGAACTCTTTGAAATAAGGTTTTCTTTCCTTCCTGTAGCAGGGGTTTGTCTCCCTCTGCCGCAAACGCCTGGCTTGCGAAAAGCAGGCCACATAAAGGTAGTACCAGTCGAAGAAAATGCGTTTTCATCATTTTCTTAGCTCCTCAATGCGTTGTTTGGCTTTTGGGTTTTCTGGCTCGGTTTGCAGGACTGTTTCATACCAGTAAGCTGCGGTATCGGGATCTGCGGTTTTGAAACACTCGCTTGGCTTATGATCCAGCGGATCGTATTCACTGGCATAAGCGAGGGCTATCTTAATATCTCCTCCCTGAGCGCGGTTGGCGTACAGGCGCTGGGCTACACCGCATTTTTTCACGTCTTTGGCAGCCTGAATTATTGTCAGCAACTGGTCACTGTCGAGCTTTTGTTGCACGCAGTTTTGCACAAAATCAAGCTCACTCTGGCTTGCTAGGTTAGCAGGTGAGCACTCGCTGGCATCGGGTTTGGCTACCGCTACAGCTGGGACTGCAACTGTCGGGACTGCCGGTTGTTTGTCCATAGTAGCTGGCAGAGTGTGGTCGCTGTCCCGTCCTATAAACCACCATAGCGCTCCAGCGACAATCAGCAACACCAACAGTCCGGCAGCGATCATCGGAATAAGGGAACCGCTGCGTTTGGGCTGAGATGGAGCAGGTGATGGAAGCGGCTCTGCTGGTATTAACACAGATTCTGCTACCAGAACAGGTTCTGGCGGTGGGGTTGGAGCCAATGTGGTCAATACGCTACTGCCGCTGTAGTTGCCGGTTTGTCCACGGGCATCGGATGAGAACAACTCATCGCGTACCAGTTGTAGTGTCGTACTACGGGTTTCACCCGACGCCAGCTGGAGCTGAATTTGTACCTGGCTTGCTCTCTCCAGCAGTGGGTCAAGCAAGGTCGGGCCAATACGAAAACCGCTGCCATTGTTAAATGGATAGCCGCCATCGATGGTAAACCAGTGCGGTGCCGAGCTCCAACTGTTGTCAGGTTGTAGATAGTTTTGCTCATTGTTACAAAGACTAAAGGTCAGGTTTGACAGTACTGCCTGTTCGCCACGCAGGCGAATCATCAATTGTGCTGTACCCGGCACTGCTGGTTGGCTGGGGAAGATTTTTGCTAGCATGACAAGTTCTCTTGTTTCATTTGGCCGATGATTTGACCAAGTTGCCGGTTATGTTCAAAGGAGATGTCGTGGGTGGCACTATGGCCCGCATTGTCCAGGATGATTGTCATTAATGCCGATAGCCAGTCACCCATATAGGAGACACCTGGCTGTGGGGCGACAGCGGCCAGCTGTGGCAGCTCATCGCTGGCAAGAGAGGCCTGACGTGCAAAGACTTTCTGCTTCTCACCCACATAGCTATTGGGGATCTTCTCTTCTGGCAAAGAGAGGTAGCCAAACCAGGCAATAAAATCACGCATCACCAGTTGGGCACGCAGTACCTGGCGTGCCAGTAACTGCTCACGACGTGTACCTGCCTGCTCCTGACCTGCCAGAGCGCGTTTTAACATGCCTTCCAGATCCAGACGCGTGGCAGCAGTGATCAGCTCTTCACACAACAGATTGATCATCTGGCTGTTCATTCCCAGTTGTTGCCATTGAGTGTTTTGCTGTGGCAACTCTCTCAGGTGCGCCACCCAGGCTTTGAATGCCTGATGGGCAAATTCGTCATCCCGCCCTACGCGTTCCGGCGCGAGGGCGGATTCAACAACGGTGGGCTGCTTATCAACAGGGGCATCGCCGAAAGGATTGCTGGCAAATGGGTTACTGCCAAAAGGATTGGCAGTAAAGGTATTCTGCGGATGCTGTTCAGTGCCAGTTTGCGGCTCTTGCTCCTGATTACGAATACTCAGATAGACATTGTGTAGTTCATGGGAGGGAAGATCCAGGTTGCCGATCATCTCACCCAGGCTATGCGGGCAGGCGGACAAACCTTGCCACAGATCTTTGGCAATGGCTTGTTTTTTTACGATCTGGCCGTCACCGTCCTGTTCGTACCAACGACCGAGGCGGTGATCACCTGTTTCGTGTCGGCATTGCAATAACTGTTCACGCAGACGCTGTAATTTGAATTCCAGATGGGCGACACCGCGCAAAGCACCAGTCAGGCGGGATACTCCCCCATCGTTGAGCTTAAGCATCTCTTGCCACGCTTCTTTCGGCTCGGCAACGTGATGGCGTACATTATTACCCGCGACAAAGATACGGCCCATGGTGTCGAGCACATCGCAATAGCGTTCAGCGAGAGACACTTCTTTAGATCTCCCCTGGACGGGTTCATTTTCAAGAGTCAGGAAGGGGTTATCCATCCCAGGTTTACGTACCAGGAAGCAGTTATCAAACGGCTTGCCGGGTGACCATTCTTTCAACCAGTCGTACTGAGCAAAACGTTCCAGCAGCGTCATATGCAGCATGCCTTCCCAGGCCTCTTTTAACTGACTTTCGGTTTTTTTCAGATTGTCCGTGATACGCATATCACACATGGTAATGGCCCAGAACAAGCCTGCTTTACTTTTCCCGCGCTCTTTTGCGGTTTTGCCTTGCGTCTTCTCCACCCAGCGTGTGAGTACCGGGCCAACATCGGAAACGTCGCTTTGTTTAAACGAGCTTGCGCACACCACCAGGGCATTCATCTCCTGGTTATCGGTGTAGCGCTCAAAAAGGTAGGCGACCTTGCCGCGCAGTAATAATTGCGATACCGGATTCTGACCATCCTGAGCGGCATCTTTCAGTGCGAGGAGCTTAAGTCGCCCGCGATAGCCAGGGAAGTCGAGTAAGTCGACCTGTTCCATCACACTATTGTTAGTGACTTCCGCCAGCGGGAAAATGAGCTCAGAGGTCAATGCCGCCAGCTCAGCTTGTGACAAAACGGCGCTGCCGGTTTGCTGGTTCTCTTGCCAGAAGCGTATTTCGACGGTGCGATCCTGATTCGAACCGAGACGATTCAGGCTGTCGACATTCATAATGCTGCCGCTGCTGTGATCGATAAGCGTATCTAAGGGGGCAAACACCATTTTTGCATGGTTGAGTTTCGCCAGCACATTAGACAGTGAACGATAGGTCTCGGTTAGCTCCGGCTGCTCCCCCCACAGCAGAGAGAAGAGGTCCGCACGTTCGTGTGGGGTGAGTGCAGGTGCGATTTTAAGCACCTGTGGCCACCAGGCGTGCTCAAGTTTCTCCACTGATTTTTTGAATGACGCGTTGAGATAGTCCCACAGTGCCACCACGTCCTCGCTGTTGACACCATTATTAGCGCTAGCCTGGCCGGCACGTTGCAGGAATGGACGCAGACATTCTTCAATGCGGTTCTCGTCAATCTTATAATTCAGGTGTTCATGGTTGAAGTCGTTAAACCAGGTGTTGGCGAAGATCTTTGCTAGGTCAATTTCACTGAACAGGCGCAAAGGGATCGGGTAACCCACCGGGGCATCGGGCGCGTGTCTGGTAAAGCGTGTGACCAGGCCGGTCGCCTCTTTGCCCCCGCCTACTGGGTTGACCTCTTTAATAAAGTCCACCTCCTGGGCGCCATAGCGGGCTTGCAACTCGCCATTATTACCCGCCGCTAACGCCGAAATAAGATAGGACTTACCCGCTTGCGAGATGCCGAAGAAACCCACGGTCATCGGAGTGGTGGAGACCTGAGTGAGGCTATTAGCCAGATTGCGGGTGCGCAGCAAACTCAGGTTGAGCTTATCTGCTTCGTTATCCAGGCGGCGAGAGCTGGTTCGCACGCTGTCAACCCAACCCAGTGCATCCTGACAACCCTGAGCGATAGCAGCCCAACCTTGTTGCAGAGTATCTTGATCGTTGTTCATTATTTTTTCACACTCCCGCTATCGAGCCAGTGTCGACTGTCAATGAGTCCCGTATCGGGCATGGTATTGAGTTCCAGCGCTAAGTCATTTTTGCTGAAAGACTTGTCGGTATTGCTGCTCACATCAGCGATGATCAGGCGATCACTGATAAGCCCCAGTTTGTGGGCGGCCTTGCCTTTATCAATCGTCAGTCTGACTTTGAGGTACGGGGAGCCGCTGTCTGTGGATGTCGCCTTTGAGAATTTTTCACGGCCCGACTCGCTAAACCGCAGGGTGTATAAGGGCGCTGCGGACCAGCGCTCTGCATCCAACTGGCGATAACCTAGGCGTAGATCGCCACGCATGACAATGCTTTGCGTTGTTGCCTCTCCCTCCTGATTCATTATCACCGGCAATTTAATCTGCCCGTCTTCTGATTCGATGTGACGATAGACAACGTCGGCATCGTGGATCAGGTTATCCATATCGATGATACCGATATGGCGAATGGTCGAATAAGGCTTCAGCGCCGAGATACGGAAATGGAAGTTGGGAATGCTGTGGTTAGCGCAGAGCTGCGATAGCATTGCGCCGACTGATGCGGTGCTCTTTGGATCGTCAATATGGCCGTTTTTATGAAACGGATACCAGGTACCTGTCTGGTAGCCATGCAGCGCTAAAATGCGCCCCGGAGGTAAGGGTAGATTGCGACGGACGATGGTCTGAATACCCGGCAGTTGCGACGGGCGACCGGTAAGCAGCAGCAGGTCGCAGTGGTAACAGGATAAAACCTCGCACAGCGCAGTAAGGACTTTATTGATGTTGAACTTACCGGAGCACAAATCATTGTGCATCTTCGCCAGCAGGAGATTGAGGTTGATGTCAGCCAGTTTGAAGTCATTAGGGCCACCCGCCTTTTGCACTTCTCGGCGCACAAAACCCTCAACTTCGTCACTGATACTGCCAGCAGGCAGTAACTCACTAACCCGCTGATTAATGAGCAGATGCGTCTGTTCATCCTGCGGGTCATATTGCTCATATTGGGTCAATATGTGCAGGGCCAGTGGTACAAACAGCTGTAAGCTCAGTTGCTGACGCAGCACCGCTTCGGCGGCACTGATATTTTGCGAACCACACAACTGGGACATCAGCGTTTCAACGGCGCGCACACCCGCTTCACGCAGTGACAACTCGAAAGCGGGAAGTACGTAGGACTGAATCACATCCAACAGAATATCATCGCCTGCGATTTTGAAGCTGTCACGAAAACGCTGGTGGGGAATGATATGCACGTTAGCGCCACCACCGGACACCCCATTACGATCCAGTCGGTAGTCGGTGATGACCAGGTCCGTTGTGCCACCGCCGATATCAATTGACGCAATGGTGATGGTTTCCCGCTCTTTACGATCCGGACGGCCCAATGTATCGAAAAACACTTCCGGGTGACCGGCGAAGTTCTGGTTGATCTCAGTATACAGATACACCAGTTGAGCGCAGGAGGCCTCGTCCCATTCCACGCGGATCTTAGGCAGTGGGATCTTGATATTCTCCTTGCTGTGGTCGTCGAGTTCATCGGCATAAGGATCATTCTCACCAGTATGCCAACGCAGAGATTTCCACACTAAACCAATGGCTTGACGCATTCTTTCATCAAGAATACATCGTTCAGCCATCGGCAGACCTGGCGGAACAGTTAGAATAATATGCCGAAGTTGGCGAGGGAGGCCGGCATGGCCTTCGCGAATACGCTGTTCCGGGCTATTGATCTGGCTGATGGCTTGGGTCAATACCTCCGATAACATAAAGGTCATCAGAGAACTGCGCGAGTAGCGTGGCGTAAAGACTGGGATACGATCCATCTCGTCTTTAATGGTGTGCAGTGCCTCGCCTTTTTCATCAATTAAATTGGCAAAGGGGGCGGCAGTGGCGAGGGTGTTGGTATCCTGCACATAGCTGCTGTTAAAGCGCCAGCCCTGACCATAAAATTTCTCATCCCACAGGTAACGTTTTGGGCTGGATAATCCCGTAGAGCCTTCGCTCCCGCGGCGGCGCGACGCTAAACGGTTGGCTTCACCACCGATGCGGGCTATTGTCGGCCACTGGAAAGCGTCATGGCGGCCGCTGCGAACCGAGTAGTGATCTTTGCCAAAAAATGCCTGTGAGAACTCGACCTTGCTTTCAAAGGGTTCGGTATATACATGTTCGGGAGCACTAAGATCGCGCAGTTTTAGCACGTAATTGTGCATTAAGCCGGATCCTGACTGCCCGTGATCTTCAATTAAAATGCCGCAGGTACGAGAGTTACCTACATCAAGGATCAGATCGACCGGGATCGGTTTAATGGCGTTAACTTCCCGATTGGCGATCACCTTAAATTGTGGCAGCTCGATAGAGGGCTCTGTCTGGGTTTGCAGACCTTCCAGCGGAATAGCCATTAACGCCAACAGATTAAGATAGTGCGCCAGTGGATACTGTTGGGCTATCTCATCCTCGCGTTCATCGATGTCCCTGCCTTTGCTGGCTTCTTTAAAGACTTCGATCAGCCAGTCTTTTACCCAGTCCTGGGTCAAATACCAGTTGAGTGCATAGGTGGCGGTTGCCACTGCAAAGGTGGCTCCAGCATTCACATCCTCATGATTAGGGCTGAGGTCGGCTGCCGATTGCTGTTTTGCCATGATGCGGGTATCGATAGCCAGCGTCATTCGGTGACTATGGCCATCCATATCCGGTTCAGGCAGCTTCACTATACGGAAACGTGCCCAGTTCAGTGGCCCTTCCTGGTAAATATTCGGCAGACTAAAACGAAACAGAGGGAGCGGTATCCAGACGCTGTCCAGCAATTTAAGGCTCTGCTCGACAGGTATGTCGTATTGGCTTTTAGCCTTCTCAATATTGTCAGGTGTCGGCTGATAGAAATAGTAATCACGCTGCTCGTTGTAAATCAGACGAGTGAGTACGCCGTTCGCTAGTTTGACAAATTCACCAACTGGCTGGCGTCTGAGGTTTAAGCCGAAATCCATAAACTGAATTCCGGAGTCACCGACGAGGGTGATCTGACGATCAAAAGAAACAATCTCAGGCAACATAATGTAATTCGTCCCTGTTTAAGTATTGGGCTGAAGCATGCGAATGGGGAAGGTTTTATCCTCATCATTGTTGCCGACACAATCGGCGTGACCAGAAGCAGGTGATTTGCACTCTATTTGGGGGCCAATGAAATTTGAGCCATCGCTACATTTCATCTGTTCGGGATTCGTAATGCGGAGTGCACCTTGCTGCACACTCCCTCTGGCAGCACCGGTGCAAGTTACGCCATTGGATTGACGTACGCTGACGCTACCATTGCCCTGGTTAAAGTTGTATTGCAACTGCAACGGGCGGCCAGTGAGTTTGTCCTGAATTCCGCCATTGACCTGCCATTGCCCGTTAAGAAACTGAGCTGGGCCATCAGGTAAGGTGGCGGGAAGCGTTAGAGGTTCGCCCTGAGCGGGTATCACAGGCGGCACGGTATTTGGGACAATAGCGGGCTTGCAGGGCTCACTGTTTTGCGCCTCCGGCGTTGCTGGCGGAACAGTATCAGCCGCAGGTTCAGTAACAGGAACTTCGCTGTTGCTTACCGGCTCTTGCGCCTCGCTGGCATTATCAGTTGCCTTCAGGGCGGGAACGTCAGCGTCAGTAGCCGCAGAATCACCTGAGGTATGTGCGTGTGCGCCATCCAGAGCCTGAATTGCGTCGGCTGAACCAACGACTGGCACGCTGGTGGCTGCGTTCGTTGCACTGGTTGTCACCGGGATATTCACGCTGGAGATTATAGGGGGATCTCCCTTTAAGGCTTTGCTATTCGCGGCATTGCTGACTGGTTGGCTGAGGTTTTTCTCACTGGAGGATCCTGGCAGACCAGGAAGTGAGAGAGACGGAAAGTAGCCACGCAGTAACCCTAGTAGTAGGGCAAGTAAAAGCAGGGCTAAAAGTAACCAGAGCAACCAGCGCCAGTTCCAGCATCGGGTGTGCGTAACGGTCTCGGTAGTATCGATATCGGTTGGTGCCTGTTGTGCTAGCGGCTGAGTTAATGGGGCAACGGATGTTTGTACCGGTACAGAGGAAGGTTGCAGCCAGTGCATGGGATTACGCTGCTCGCCACCTGGGTGAATAAAGCCCCAGAAAGTAATAACCAGCACCCCGTTAACCAGATAAAGAAACTCATCATCAGGGAAGTGGACTACCAATTTTAATAATTGGGTAAACACCCGGCGATCGCCACCTGCACCACTTTTTTCTGCATTAAGCATCTGCTCGCTTAATCGCTGTACCGCCATCTGGAATTCGTTGAATTGCTGACGCGCGGAGGCACGCTCGCTTTCAGTTGCACCACTCCATGGAATGACATCACCGGCAAAACTGCTGTACCAGTCGGTCCGATCACCGCCCTGGTCATTTTGCGGAACGGCAAGATGTCGGGCCAGGTCGCGCCCGGCATCAAGGCGGTAAATGGCTTCACGTAGCTGAAATGCCATCTTAAACACGGGATAGCCGGTTTCACCCAGCGCCTTAAACGAAGAGTTATTCCCGGTACGTAGCAGTGGTCCCTGAGTCGAATTTCGCATTGTCTAAACCTTGTAAGGCTGTTAATTAACGCAAGTCATATGAATGTGGCTAATTTTTACTCGCACCAGGTGTCCATTTAAAGCCCCAACCATAATGCTTATCCAGTGACTCCCGATCGCGGAAGAAGCTGTTGAGCCGCTCAACTTTGATGTCACCATCAACATTCTTTAATCTGGCGATTGCCGCGACACTATTGAGTTCATATCCATTAGTCAACGTGGAGCTGATTGGCGGCTGGTCTGGGACATAGATCGTGATAGTGGCATCGGTGCCCTGCCAGTTATCCGTACCACCATAGATGAAGCTATAAATCAGCACTTCATCAATTTCCTGCCATTGACTGCCGTTGATAAATAGCCATTCACCATCCTGGTCGTCGCCCCCACGCAGATCTTTTTGCAATAACATAAAGGGAGGTTTGTCATAGTCGCCAAGAAATTTACTGAGTGCCTCAACGCCACTTTTCTTGCCATTTTTGAAGCGAACAAATGTGGCAATATCCAGATCCACTGGCTCTTTATGCTGGCCCTGTTGCCAGGTCAGATTGACCTTGATGCGCCCGAAGTTCTTTCTTTTTTCGAGATTGATACTCGGATTATCCTGCGTTAACTGGGTATTTTTCGGCGGGGAGTCGGCAACCGCTGCAGGCGTTTCGTTCTGCACAGGAAGGGCCGCGTCAGGACGATTATGACCGGTAAACCACCACCAGTAGAGTGCTAGCGAGAGCAATAACAGCAATAGCAGCCAAGGAAGGAATCGTCGCCACCACGGCACTAGTGCCACCGTAGCAGGGGATTCCTGTACTTGGGTTACCCAGTTGATCAATACGGGCTCGCCACCGACACCATAACAGGTCAGTTCCTGTGAATGGGTAAGCAGCGTTTGCAACGCCTGGGCCGGTTTTGCTTCCCCATGAGTTTTAAGCTGTTCAATCAAGCTTGCAACAGTATCCTGATACTGTTGGCGCTTGCTCTGGACCTTGAGTTGTTCAGCGTCGCTCAGTGCTGACAGCAGGGTTGCAAGCCCTTGCCGTTCTGTCCACCACTCCAGATCCCCTTCGACATTACGACGTGCCGTCGCATAAAGTAACGCAAGGGAAGGGGGAAGATAACGGTGGATCATAGCGACCGTTTCTTCATAGGTGGTGAGGGTTGAATCATCAATTGGCGCTGATCTTGTTAATCGTTGCATAGCCCGGATTCATTGTTGTTGTCATTAGCATCAGACGCTGATCGGCAAAGTGAGGCCACTGCTTTCACATGGTCTGGTTTTGGCAACGCGGCGGCCTTAAAAGGCCGCCACGCAAATGGCACTTCTACTGAAGCGCGTTGGCTTGCTCAAGCGCTGCGACTCTTTTTTTGGCTTCAGCAATTTTCTTCTCAATAGCGGTAATTTCACTGTCGCTATGGGATTGCTGAGATTGGCGTTGCAACTCTTGCAATTGCTTAATTTCTTGCTGGCGCTGCTTGTTGTTCACGTTGCTCGACTGGAGCTTTTTAAGTGTCTGCACCAAATCGGATTGCGCCGCGGTTAACCGGGTTTGTTCATCTGCCAGCTTCTGGCTTGCGGCTAGCTCCCTTTTTTGGGTATCAGCAAGGTCCTGTTGAGCAATTTTATTGTCCCGCTGGCTTTGTAGTACCTGGCGCTCCTGCTCGTCGACTTTCTGTCTATATCCACCGGAGGTCGTGCAGCTCAACTTGGTAATAAAACTTGGGTCTTGAGCATGTAAATCGCAGTCCTGGGGCGAAGTGGCGCAACCAGTAAGCAACAGTGAAGCGAGTATTAAGTATTTTCTCATGAGAGGTCCATGAATTGAGAGTGCTAAATAAAATGTCGAGTGCAGCAATAGGCATAAATAGGGCCGTAATAATATCGGCCCGTAATTATTAACCCAGTGAAATAGCCTGGCGTTGGCTGTACAAACCATTCGCTTCTGTTTCCAAAGCACTAATCTGACCATCGAGTTGGCTATACTCTGTGTTCAGAATTTTCAACTTATTTTTCTCAGCCTCGCTGGTCGTTTTTTGTCCCTGCAGGGCCACTTTATAAGCCGTGCTTTTTTCTTTCATGACCTTGATTTTGTCTTTCATGACTTTGATGTTGGCATCAACCTGCGCCAGTTCTTTATTAGCACTGGCTTTATCAAAGCCAGCATTGTCTTTCTGCAGGCTAATTTTGGTCAGTGTGGCATGGTTATCACTGATAACCTGTTTCATGGCTGCGGTTGTTTTCGCTAAGTCAGCGGTATCTTTGCTGATGTCTTTATCCATCGCCTGCAGGCGATCTGCTGTGGTGGCGTAATCTTTTTTCAGATTATCCAGGTAGTAGTTTGTCGCCATACCTGCAGCACATCCGGCAGCTCCACCAACTGCGGCCCCAACTAAGGCCTTTTTGCCATCTCCAGCCAATGCACCAGCCAGTGCGCCAAGACCTGCCCCTGCCAGAGCACCGAAGCCACAGCCCTGGGCTGCTGAGCTAGTAAAGAACTCGGATTGTTCGCCGCTGGTCAGTCGTGGATCGGGTTTGGTACTAGATAAGAGAGAGCTACCTGTATTGGCACAGCCACTAAGAAGAAGGGTTAGAGAAACCAGAAGACAGGTTGGGCTACACTTAAACTTATTCGCCATTATTTTATCCTTAAGTTATCGAATGGAGCAGTGTGGGTACAGTGTGCTGTCCATCGACATTATTGCTGTAATAAATTTTTTTAAATTCGGCCGTTTATCACTAACAGCTCAACCAGACGGTATTGGCAGCATTATACACAGTTAACTTGAAGATGCATTTTCCAGTGTCTAGAAATTATCATTAATACGACGAGTCGACGTACTTGCGATTGCAGGGGTTGCGGTAGGAATTGTCACTAACGGTACGAAAGTGGGTCTTCCGCAACTTGGGTGGATCTATTTACGTCAGAGGACTCATTACTCGCCGCCGCAGTAGCTCGAATCCAGCACGCCCGTACATCTGCAGCTTCAGCATTTTCAGGCGATTTACATGCCCTTCGACTACACCGATACTCCATCTGCTGGTAATTGCTTCACATATTGCTGCTGCATCAGCCTCCATCCCGGTGGCAACACGCTGAAGCTCAACAGGGCCGCTTTCGCTGACATCAGTGAACCACCTGCTTAGCTGTGGTTTGTTTTTCGTTTTCAGGATCCGTAGAAGTCCAACGCCAATTGCTGTGCTATTTTCAACTGAGGCTCTTTTTCGCACATCAGACTAATAAAGCGGGATGCATAATTTTCTTCCCCTCTTATTATTCTCCAGGGCATCAACCACCAGCTCACCCGCGAAGCTGACGGAAGATGGGCTGGCGCAGTAACTGGTGCGCTCCCACCTTTACGCCATCTGGCAACCTCATCCCTGACGGTGGTTTCTGGCGTGGAAGCGATGCATCGGGTGTGGGTGGACTATTCTGGGAGATGGTAACCAGCGTTTGCAGAGTAAACCGAAGCGATTCCATGTCATTTTGTGTCACTAACTCCGGCGCCGGAGTGACTTCAGCCACAGTAACTTCACTTCCCTCACAAACTGACTCAGAGTCTTCATATTGAAAGGGACTCCATAGTAATTTATGTGTCCTTCCACCATTCGCCTTCACCGAAAACGTTTAAGCTGGCGGAATCGATAACGAGATGGGCAATCTCGCCGCGCGTGGGGTTTTTAAAAGGGATGCAGATGGACTTGGCCCATCTGCTGACGCAGGAATAATCCGGGCAACGAAGCGAGAGCTTCATTAAGGTAAAAATAGAGTCAATGAAGCCCTGAGCGGCACGTAGCGTGAGGCGAAAGACGCGTTTGAGCATCAGTAAGGTGGAAATAACTAACGTAGAATAACGTTGTGAGCGCCCTCGTGAAGACGTTTTTTGCTCGTCGTACCAGGCCTTGATGGCCGACTCATCAAGCCAGAATGCCAGGGAACCACGGTTGACGAGAGTCTTGTTGTAGGCCGCCCAATTAGTGACCTTGAACTTTTGCTTTGCCACGGGATACCGCTAAAGGCTCAGGAATGTGGTGATCTGATCCCGATTGCAGTCAGGAGTTCGATTTATTCATAGATGGTCGCCTCCTGTTTGCCAAGCTAAATATGTTGTGGTGGGTTTGCAGGTCGTCAATTGCAGCCATAGATCCGGACTTTGCAGAGGTGACGTGAAACACCTCTGTCCCTGATGGAATACGCTGATGGAGGCCTCTATCAACAAAGCGCTCTTTCTGTAGCCTTGAATAAACCGGATTTTCCCCATCACGGTCTGACCTGTCCTGCCATCACTTCATGCTTGCTTGAACAATCGGTGGTGTTGTTTCCGT